>NZ_RCWF01000007.1 GCF_003667345.1 Poseidonibacter antarcticus | reverse complement strand
TGTTGATTATGATTTAGAAGGTTCTTCTGCTTCTGATTATAAAGAATACTCTGCTACTTTAGCTTATACTTTTTAATAGTTTTTTATAATATTAATATGAAGGGAAGAGGCATTTGTCTTTTCCCTTTTTTTATGTCTTAAATATTATTGATAATTACTATCAATATTAATAGTAATTTAAGTTTTATTCTATATAATTCTAATAACGATTATCAATACAAGGATTAAAAAATGAATGACTTTAAAATTGGAAATAGAAAAGACTTAATAAAACCTACGGGTTGCACTTGTTTGTGGGAAAGATAAAATGAGTATTTTAATCATAGGTGGAGATAAAATTTCACATATTTCAACAATGTTAGAAGGTCTTGGTGCAAAAACCATTAATCATTGGGATGCTAGAAAGAAATCTTCAGCTCCAAAAAAGAAAGTTCCTTTAGATACAGATTGTATTTTAATGCTAACTTCATTTTTAAATCACAATACAATGCTTAAATACAAAAATGAAGCTAAAAAAAGAAATATTCCTTTTGTTTGTGCAAAAAGATCAGTTTCATGTGTATATGATGAATATGTAAAAATTATGGGAATCAAAGATTGTGAACAATGTTATGCAAACTGTCAAGGAAAGAAATAATGAATTTTATTAACTTTGTAGGATTTGATGGAAATAAAGAACTTTTACCTAATGGTTTTGACACTTTTGATTCAGAGTTAAAATTAAGACAATTATTTTTACATCTTTGTAATTTTGTATTAAATTCAGTATGTCATTTTAATAAATATGAACAAAAAAATTTAGTAAAAGTTCCTTTAAAGAATGCATTTAATTCAAAGATTAGAAGTTTATTACCAGAACATAAACTTCATGTATTTAATAAAAATAAGAAATTTAATTTATGTGTAAATTCAACTAAAATTATAAATAACTATCATAACCCAAAATTAAATAATCAGGTAATTGTAAATAGTAAAAATTTATTGCCAGCAGCAAAATTAATATCTCACTGTTTTATAAATAATAAAATGCAATTATTAATAGATAAGCATTTATTGTTTCATGAATTTGTATTACAAAAGTTAAAAAACTTACATAAAGATAAAGAGGTTTTAGATTTAGGTAATTCAATTTCTATTAAACAAAAAGATGTATGTGCACTAAAAATATATACATCGTGGAAAAATATTCAAAAAAAAGATCCAAATATAGAAAATGAAGTTAATCATGCAATAAATGTCATTAAAGAAGGAGAATTTAATCAAGTATATTTAATATATCCAAAAGATAATGATTTTACTAGACATATTCCTGTCTATGTAGATGAGTTAAAATATAAAACATATCAAATAAAAGCAATACCTTATTCATTAAGGTCAATTATAAGAAAAAATATTTAGGAGACAAACATGGCAACAGCCTTATTTTATGCAAGTAGCACAGGAAATTCAGAAGAGATTGCAGAGAAAATTGCAAATGAACTTGGAGGAATTGAAGTTTTTGATTTAAGTGATACAGATATTAATAAAATTAATGAATATGATAAAGTAATTCTAGGTGGTTCAACTTGGGGTGAAGGTGAGTTAAATGATGACTGGGATGAAGTTTGGGATGCATTTAACGCAATTAATCTAGATGATAAAACTGTAGCACTTTTTGGATTAGGAGATCAAGATGGTTATCCTGATGATTTTTGTAATGCCTTAGGTCTTATTTATGAACACGTAAGTACAACTGGTGCTACAATAGTTGGTTCTACATCAATTGATGGTTATGAATATGATGATTCAAAAGCTGAAGTAGATGGTAAATTTGTTGGATTAGTTATTGATGAAGATAATCAAGATGATTTAACCGATGATAGAATAAAAGCTTGGGCTGAAGATATAAAATCTGATATTCTATAAAAAATAGTGTATATTAAGAGGAAACTCTTAATATATTACTGACAATTCTCACATAATCCATATAATTGCATAGAGTGACTTGTAATTTTAAATTTATTCTTTTTAGCTATTCTTTCTTGTCTTTTTTCAATTTCATCATCTAAAAACTCAATTATTTTCCCACATTTTGTACATATTAAATGATCATGATGAGATTTTGCATTGCTCTCATATTTTTTGCCGTCTGTTCCAAAGTTTATTGAAGTGATTAAATCAACTTCTTCTAGAAAACTAAGTGCTCTGTAAACTGTAGCAATTCCAATATTAGAATCACAATATTTTGATTTTATTTCGTTATAAACTTCTTCTGCTGTTAAGTGATCTTTTGCATGAATTAAAATGTTTAAAACTATTTCACGTTGTTCTGTATATTTAAGACCTTTTTGTTTTACAATCTTTTTTAATTCTTCTATTACTTCTTCATTATTCATCATAAAATATGCCTCGTTATAATTATCTAATTTAAAATAGTATAGCTAAAGTTTTTTTAAAAAACAACTATTAGCCAATATTAATTAAGTATAAGTAATTATTATTTTGTTATAATAATTATTATTAATTTTATAAAGGTATAAAATGACTCTAGACAGGTTAAATATCGGTGATTCAGGGATAATTAAAGATATTCATTGTGATAGAATGTTGAAGAATAGATTCTATTCTTTTGGTCTAATTAAAGGTGCTAAAATTTTTGTTGAAGAAGTTACTTTAGCAAGAAGTACTATGGAAGTTAAGATAAATACTACAAAAATTGCCGTAAGACTATCAGAAGCTTCAAAAATTGAGTTAGAAGATGAATAATAAGATTATAAAAGTTGCATTAGTTGGTCAACCAAATGTTGGTAAATCAATGCTTATTAATTCAATTTCAAATGCAAGGTTAAGAGTTGGTAATTTTTCAGGAGTTACTGTAACAAAAGAAGAAGTTTTTTTAGACTATAAAGGTTATAGGATTGAAATCACTGATTTACCTGGTGCCTATTCATTAAATGACTATACTTTAGAAGAAAAAGTTACAAAAGAATTTTTAGATAACTCTCCTTATGATATTATTTTAAATGTTTTAGATTCAACTAATTTAGAAAGAAATTTATTTTTAACATCTGAATTACTAGCTTTAGATAAAAAAATGATAATTGCATTAAATATGATAGATGAAGCGAAAAAAGAATCAATACAAATTGATGAAAAACAATTAAGTAAGATTCTTGGAAAACCTTGTTTAAAAACTAGTGCAGCAAAAAATATAGGTATTGCCCAATTATTAGAAGAAATCGTTAATAAATTTGAAGATGAAAAACTTCCTTCAAAACTTATTTTTTCTGATGTAATCGAAGAAGAAATAGAAAACATTTCAGATTTATTTAAAGAAATGGGATTTAAAACTCATGTAAGTTATAGAGAACTAGCAATTAAACTTCTAAAAGAAGATAAGCAAACATACAAAATACTTCATAATGAACCAATTTGGATTAACCTACAACCTATTCTAAGCAATTCTTTTGAACATATGTATCTTCATTATAATACAAAAAATATAGAAGATATTTTTAATGATGAAAAATTTGCTTTTGCAAAAGGTGCTGTAACAGAAACTGTTAAACAAAGAATTTCAACTGCAAAAACTCTTACAGAAAAGATTGATGCTATTTTGATTCATAAAATACTTGGTATTCCAATTTTTTTATTTTTAATGTGGGGAATATTTCAATTAACATTTGTTCTTGGAAATATTCCAATGGATATGATAGATTCATTTTTTTCAAGTTTAATTGATTCTACAAAACATATATTAGGAGATAATGAAATCTCTTCTATTATAGCAGATGGAGCAATTGCAGGTGTTGGTGCAGTAGTTTTATTTGTACCTAATATTGTAATTTTATTTTTTGGTATTGCTTTACTTGAAACTACAGGTTATATGAGTAGAGTTGCTTTTTTACTTGATGGTTTTTTTCATAAGTTTGGATTACATGGGAAATCATTTATTCCTTTAGTTACAGGTTTTGGATGTTCTGTTCCAGCTTATATGGCAGCTAGAACACTTAAAAATGAAAAAGATAGATTACTTACTTTATTTATTATTGGTTTTATGTCTTGTGGTGCTAGATTACCTATTTACGTTTTATTTACAGGTGCTTTCTTTTCACCTGAAAATGCAGGGAATATAATATTTTTAATTTATATCTCAGGAGCAATGTTAGGGTTAATTGCCGCAAAAGTATTAAAAATTGTAGTATTTAAAAGTGAAGATGAACCTTTTGTAATGGAAATGCCTAAATATAGAATGCCATCAAGTAAATTAATCTGGCATACAGTTTCAAATCAAGCTTATATGTACTTGAAAAAAGCAGGTACATACATTTTAGCAGCTTCATTATTAATTTGGTTTGCATCTAATTATCCAAAACACTCTTTTGTTGAAGATCAATATTCTTTAAAAATTGAACAAGCTTCAAGTGAAGAAGAACAAAATTATTTAGCTGATAAATTAGCTTTATATAATTTAGAAAATTCATACTTAGGAAAAATTGGTAAATTTTCAGAACCATTTTTTGCACCTTTAGGCTATGATTGGAAAATGACAGTTGCACTTGAAACAGGGCTAGCTGCAAAAGAAATTGTAATTTCTACATTAGGTATTTTATATGGTTTAGGAGAAGACAATGATGAAAATTCAAAAGGATTAATTGAAAAAATAAGAAATAATATTCCTTTTGCATCAGCTGTATCATTTATTGTATTTGTAATGATTTATTTACCTTGTTTAGCTGCATCAATGGTATTTGCAAGAGAAGCTGGAGGATGGAAATATTTAGCTTATTTATTTGTATTTACTACTACAACAGCTTGGGTGTTATCATTTGTTGCATATAATATTATGAAGTTAATTGTATAAGATTTTATCTTATACAATTAATTACTTTAATTGAAATTTTGTTGAATACTCTTTGTCTTTTTCTATAACTTTAAAAGTCCATTCACCAAGAGCTCTACCTTTAATATATCTATAATCATAAATTGAAGCATTACCAACAGGTACAAGCATATTTCTACTTCTAGATATTTTACCTTCAGGATCAATCCATTGAACAATTATAGATTCATTTTCATGCACTCTATTTGTTTCAAATTTACAAATAATAGAATTCTCATCTTCTAAAATTAAACAATCAACTGATGGTTCAATATTAATTTCATCTATATTTTTTGTAGATTCCTCATTATTAATTAATTTTTCACTATTTGTATTTATATTTTCTGCATTTGCTATTGTTATAAAAAACAAAAAAGGAAATAAATATTTAATCATTTATATTCTCACTTTCACTTAAATCAATGTCCATATATTTTAATAATAAATACTTTATAGGAGCATAGAATGTTGTCATAGACACTATTGCTACGATTAATTGTGCTATTTTAAAAAGACTGCTATTTTCATCTAGAAATAATAATACACCATAATAACTAAGTAACAAAGAAATTATAGCACAAATAATAACACTTATAATTACTATTATATTATAATTCATATTTTTTCCAAATTGTTTCTTCTTCTAAGTTTGGTCTATTAGTTAATACTTCAAAAGGAGTATAAGCTTCTTTATATCCCATAGAAAAATGATCTTTAATCCAATATCCTAAATATATATAAGGTATATTCATCTCTTTTGCAATTTTTATTTGGGCTAATATTGAGAATTTTCCCAAAGATAAATCTGCATAATCATGATCATAATAACAATAAATAGAAGAAATTGCATTTGGTAAAATATCCACAAGTGCAACAGCTATTAATTTATCATCTCTCATATATAAAAATTCTTTTGCATAGCTTTCACTTGATTCAACGTAAGATTTTGAATATTCATCAGGTTCAATAGGAGAATACGGCCAATCTTTTTTTCTATTCATAAACTCATGATATTTATCATATAAATCTAAATGTTCCATAGTCATAGAAGGAGGTCTTATATAAAGTTTTGTATCTTTATTCTTATTTATTACCCTATTTTCTGATTTTGAGAATTTATAATTTTTAACATCAATTCTCATAGAAACACATTTTGTACAAAATTTACACTCAGGTACAAAATGCATTCTTCCAAATCTTCTCCAACCTCGTTCAAGCATAGTTTGATAAGAATTTGGAGAACAAGCATACATATATTTATATCTAATATCAGATATTTTATTTTCAAAATAAGAACAAGCTCTTTGTTCTTCAATAAATTCAATATCTTTATTTAAAATATGCATAATTATTCGTTTATTTTTTCTTTTATTTCTTTTGCAATTGCAGAAATTTTTGTGATTTTTTCATTGTAAGATAATGAATCATCAATTATATGTTTTACAAAAGCACTACCAACAATTACACCATCAACACCTTGCGATTTTTCTTTACATGTTTTTGCATCAACACCAAAACCAATGTATAAAGGAGTTTTTGTATATTTTCTTACATTTGAGATTATTGTACTCAAATCTTCACTTTGACCACTTCCTGTGATTCCTGCATAAGCCACCATATAAATAAATTTTTGACTATCACTAATAATTTCTTTAATTCTAGCTTCACTATCTGTTGGAGCTACAAATGATATATTAGCTTTATTATATTTTTTATATAAAGGCAAAATATTTTCTGCCATTTCATAAGGAACATCAGGAATAATAGTTCCACTAATACCATATTCTTCAGCTTTTTTTAAAAAGTTTTCTATTCCATACTTATAAAATGGATTCATATAACCCATCCATAAAGTATCCATTTGAGGTGCTATTTTTGAAGAAACTTCAAAAAGGTCACTTAATTTAAAACCATTATTTAAAGCAAGTAAATTTGCTTTTTCAATTACAGGTCCATCAGCAACAGGATCAGAAAAGGGAATTCCCAACTCTAATGTATCAACACCTGCTTCTTTCATACTTAAACTCAAATCAACTGTAAAATTGTTTTCAGGGTAAGAAGCAGTAATATAACCTACAAGTTTTTTATCAATATTATTACTCATTAAAATATATCCTAATTAATTAATGTTTACATATTATCTAAAATCAAGTTTATTCTCTCTTTAGGAAACTATTAAAACTCTTATTTATTTATTAGAAGGTTTTTTTTGCTAAAATATCTATTACGCTAATAAATGGGATAAATAAAATGAGTATAATAAAAAATGATTTTGAAAAAATGAATATATCTAAAATTAAGAATTTTAAGAATAACAAAAAGATTACAATGATAACAGCATACGATGCCCTATTCTCAAAACTTTTTGAAGAAATCGCAGATATGATTTTAGTTGGTGATAGTTTAAATATGAGTTTTGCAGGAAAGCCTGATACACTTTCAGCAACATTAGATCAAATGATTTATCATACAAATGCAGTATGCACAGGTGCTCCAAAATCCTTTGTAATTTTAGATATGCCTTTTGGGTCATATATAAATGAAACACAAGCTTTAGAAAATGCAGTAAAAGTTTATCAAGAAACAAATGCAAGTGCTGTCAAAATTGAAGGTGGAGAAGATAGAGCTAATATTATTAAACATTTAACTTCTAATTCAATTGCCGTTATGGGACATATTGGACTTATGCCACAATATGTACGAAGTGAAGGTGGATATAAAGTTAGGGGAAAAACGCAAGAAGATACTCTTCAATTAATCCAAGATGCCATAGCAGTTGAAAAAGCAGGTGCTTTTGCAATTGTTGTAGAAGGTGTTATGAGTGATGCAGCATTGGAAATTACAAAAGCTGTAAATATTCCAATTATTGGAATTGGTGCAGGAAATGTAACGGATGGTCAAGTACTAGTTTGGTCTGATATGTTAGGTTTCTTTGAAGCTTTTAAACCTAAATTTGTAAGACACTATTTAGATGGTGCAACACTTGTAAAAGAAGCAGTTAATCAATATAGAAATGACGTTCAAGATAAAACTTTCCCTTCTAAAGATGAAGAATACTAAATATGGAAAGAATAGTAGAAGTTGAATCAATATCTTTTGAAGAAGAGAATAACGAAGTAAGTTTAAGACCCTCTTCTTGGGATGATTATATTGGTCAAGAAAAAATAAAAAGAAATCTAAAAGTTTTTATTGAAGCTTCTAGAAAAAGAAATGAAGCCTTAGACCATATTTTATTTTATGGACCTCCAGGACTTGGAAAAACTACTATTTCATATTTAATTTCAAATGAAATGGATACAAATATCAAAATTACAGCTGGACCTATGATTGAAAAATCAGGTGATCTAGCCGCAATTTTAACAAACTTAGAAGAAGGTGATATTTTATTTATTGATGAAATTCATAGACTATCACCTGCTGTTGAAGAAATACTTTATCCTGCTATGGAAGATTATAGACTTGATATTATAATTGGTTCAGGACCTGCTGCTCAAACTGTTAAAATTGATCTACCAAGGTTTACACTAATTGGTGCAACTACAAGAGCTGGAATGTTATCAAATCCATTACGTGAACGATTTGGAATGCATTTTAGAATGCAGTTTTATAATCATGAAGAATTAGCAAAAATACTCCAAATAGCTTCAAGTAAATTAAATAAATATTGCAATGATGATGCAGCTCGTGAAATTTCGCAAAGAAGCAGAGGAACACCAAGAGTTGCCCTACGATTACTTAGACGAGTAAGAGACTTTGCAGAAGTTGAAAATGAAGATAGTATAAATTTAAAAAGATGTAAATATGCCTTGGATGAACTAGGAGTAAATGAAAGTGGATTTGATGAAATGGATATTAACCTACTTGAATTACTAGTATCAAATAAAGGTAAACCTATGGGACTTTCAACAATTGCAGCTGCACTTAGTGAAGATGAAGGAACTATTGAAGATGCAATTGAACCATACTTACTTGCAAATGGTTTTATAGAAAGAACAGCAAGAGGAAGAATAGCAGCATTAAAAACATATGAAATGTTTAGACTTTCATATCCAAATAGTCAGAAATTAGATGACGAAGGCACTTTATTTTGAGACCAGTTTACTTTTTAATTTTTATAGCAGCTATCACAATATTTTTTATGATAGAGTTATTCAATCCATTTTTAAAAGCAATATTTGTTGCTTTACTTTTAGCAGTTGCTACAAATTCTTTAACAGTATTTTTAGAGAATAGATTAAAAAGTAAGCTTATAGCTACAACTATTATGAGTATCACTTTAGCTGGTATATTTTTTATTCCTGTACTTTATTGTATCTTTGCTTTTGCAAATTTCTTTAATCATGTTGATCAACAAGCTTTGATTAAAGGTTTTTCAAGCATAAAATTTTGGGTTGAGAATATATCTGATGATTTCTTATTTTTAAAAGAACAATTAAATCAAATACTAGCAAAAATTAATGTTGGAGAAGTTGCACAAAAAACACTTTCAGTTGGTGGATACCTAGGAAAGAACTCAGCTGGATTTATGATTGATATGGTTTTGATTTTAATATTTTACTTCTTTTTTACATTATATTCAACTGGTTTATCAACTTTTGTTAAAGATTTATTACCCATTAATAAAGAGGATTCTATTACTCTTTTTTATGAATCATCAAATGTTATGACAGTAGTTTTATATTCTATTTTAATAACTGCTATCTTTGAAGGATTTTTATTTGGGTTCTTTTTAACATTCTATAAATATGATGGATTATTATTAGGAGTTTTATATGGTTTTGCATCATTGATTCCTGTTGTGGGAGGAGTTATAATGTGGCTACCTTTAGTAATTTATGAAGCAATTACAGGTTCAATTACTAATGCGATTGTAATAGCTATATATTCAATTGTAATAATTTCAATATTTGCAGATACTTTTGCTAAACCAGTTATTATAAAATATATAAATCAAAAAGTAGTAAAAACACCTACTCAAGTACATGAAATATTAATATTCTTTTCTATTGTAGCTGGACTTTCAACATTTGGTTTTTGGGGAATGATTATAGGACCTGCAATGGTGACATTTTTCATATCAATTATGCATTTATTAAAAACATATACAGAAGATTATAAAGAAAATGTATCCTAAAAGGATACATTTAACATTAAAAAACTTTATTCATCTCCACTTAAAGTTTCACCTTGATAAGTTGAAATACCATAATCTAAGTTAGCAACACTTTTAAAACCTAAATCAAGCATTATTCTTTGACAATAAGCAGATCTACTTCCACTCAAGCAATATACAACTACAGGAGTATCTTTTTGATTGTCAACTCTTTCTAAGGCTTGATAAAATGATGTAGTAGGAATTAAATAATCTGTTCCTTTGATTCTTCTTCCAACCCATTCCATCCATTCTCTTGTATCTATTAAATTAAATTTTACAAAACCTAACTCTCTTGCTTCTAACAATGATTCTAATTCTTGTGCATTTATTTCTTGTTTAAGAAGTAAATCTTCACATTCCTCTTTTGTTAAACCTCTTGAATGAGTAGCAATAGTATCATGTAATTCTTCTTCTTTTGCACTTTGTTTTGCAAATTCATTAGTACAGAAAATTCCACAGTGGCAACTACCTGTTTGTGGAATTTCATTATTTAATGCTGGTTTACATGGACATAATCGATTATCAGCTGCTTTTTGTTCTTCTTTTGATTCACCAATAACCATAAAACAGGGACAGTATCTTTTCCCATATATCATTTTATTTCTAGTTAATCCCATTTGTATTGATTCATTAACTTCATCATTTGGATTATATGTAAACTTAAAATTTTCTATAACTTTATCAGTGAATTGTTTAGTAAGTTCTAATTGTGTTTGAAACTCTTCACTATTTGTATCTATTTTTTTTATCATAATATATTAATTCCTCTTATTTTTTAAAATGTATATTAGTATAATATACTTTAGTTTACACAATTACTTATGATTTAAAAGTTTTTATATATAAGTTTTCAACTTTAGTCCTAGCCCATGGTGTTTTTCTTAAAAATTTTAAACTTGATTTTACACTAGGATCACAAGCAAAACAATTTATTCTAATTCTTCTATCTAATTCTTCCCAACCAAACTTTTCCACTAATTCATTTATAATCATTTCTAATTTTATTCCATGAAGTGGGTTATTTTCATTATTACCAGCCATAATTTTCCTTATTAAGTTTATATTTTCATTAATATCATATTTTAATTATAGCAGGTTATTCATTTTTTATAAAAAGTTAAAGTTTACATTTTATTTAGTTTTTAATAATTTTTCATATATAATGGTGACCTCAAATATTATTTTTAGTTATTATTATATAGCACTAAATTATTTATATAAAGGGGAAAGAAAGGACAAGATGTTTAGTCAAAGACAAGCATATTTTATAATAGGGTTTATGCTTATTATTACGGGTTGTGCTTCAACAAATATTAATAAAACTGTAGCTAAAAAAGAAAATAAAACAACAAAACAAATCGAGATAAAAGTAGATACACCTAAAAAGATAGAAGTAAAAAAACTAGAAGTAAAAAAAATAAAAACGAATAGAGTTAAAGTAAGAAAGAAGATTCTTAAATATAAATATTGTAATAAATATATTAAAATTATGAATCATGCTACTAAATATATAAAAGAAGAATTTAATAAAGGATATTTTATTAAAAAAGATGTAATTGGAGCTAAAGCCCAACTTTTTTTAATAGAAAGTAATTCACAAAGTATATTTGCCAAAAATATAAATAATGCACTAAACTCATATAAAAGTCAATACGAAAAAGCTAAGAAAAATAGATGTAATCTTAGTAAATATAAAATTTCTCCTTTAGAAAAAGTTAAATTAAAATTAGAAAAATTAGAAAAATATATGTTAAAAAAAGAAGCTATAAATGATATGTAAAAAACTTATATTAATATCTATACTTTTTACTACAAATATACTATTTGCAGAAAATAAAGAAGTAAAAACCTTATTAGAAAAAGTTAATCAGGCACCAAATAAAAAGGAAAAAAAAGAATTAATAGAAAAGTTAAAAGTAAAACTAGCTTCTGAAAATAAAAAAGTTAGAGAAAAAGCAGATGCTATTATAGAAGCAAAGAAAAAAATTCCTCTAAAAATATATAAACAAAATCCATAATCAAATGAATAAAAAAATAAAAATTCTATTATTAGAAGATGATGAAATATTAGCACAAACAATGCTACAGATTTTAAAAGAAGAGAATTATGAAGTTACTTTAGCAAATGATGGTGAAGAAATACTTGAATATACTTATAAAAATAAATATGACCTTTATTTATTTGATATTAATGTTCCTTTATTAAATGGTTTTGATACTTTAAAACTTTTAAGACAATCAGAAGATACTACTCCATCTTTTTTTATCACAGCGCTTAGAGACACAGCAAGTACTTTAAAAGGTTTTGAATGTGGTTGTGATGATTATATTAAAAAGCCATTTGATTTAGATGAGTTATTAGCACGAATTAAAGCAATATTAAAAAGAAAAAATCCAATTCTAAAATATGGTGATATAACTTTTGATTTACTAGAAAATAGAGTATTTAAAAATAATGTAGAGATATCTTTAGGATTAGTAGAAAAAGAAATCTTCGCTCTTTTAATAAAAAATATAAATATGACTGTAAATAAATCAACTTTTTTTGATTATATGAATAGACCAAGTGATAGTGCATTACGTGTGTTAATTAGTAAACTAAAAAAGATATTGAATTTAAATATTTCAAATACAAAAGGAATAGGATACAAACTTGAAAAATTATGAAAAGAAATCATTTTTTACAACTTTGTATCTTTTCTTTATACCTTTACTAATCCTCTCTGGAACAGTTTTATATATGTATCATGAAGATAAAATTAAAGATATTGAAGAGAATATACTTTATCAAATGAAAGATTACACTTTTGATTTTAAAGGAAAGAAATTCTCTCTTGATATTATAGAAGATGATAAACAAAAAAAACTATTTAAGATCTATCACTGTAAAGAAGGTCTTTGTGCTTATTTTCAAACTATATCTACTGCTCCATATTTATTAAAAGTAAT
Source organism: Poseidonibacter antarcticus (assembly GCF_003667345.1). Classification (NCBI taxonomy): domain Bacteria; kingdom Pseudomonadati; phylum Campylobacterota; class Epsilonproteobacteria; order Campylobacterales; family Arcobacteraceae; genus Poseidonibacter; species Poseidonibacter antarcticus. The sequence continues at coordinate 127,338 of NZ_RCWF01000007.1, read as the reverse complement.
ATATGACAAATCAAAATATGAAAAACTTTATAATCAATTCCTAATAAAAATATTTAATTTTTCAATTATAATATTACTATTACTTTTTTTACTTTCAATTGGATTTGCAATATATTCATTAAGACCTATGAGAGAAGCACTTTTTCTTTTAGAAAATTTTTTAAAGGATATTATCCATGATTTAAATACCCCTGCAACTTCTATTTTATTAAATTCAAAATTGCTAAGAAAACGTGGTGATTTTGAGGAAATAGAAAGAATAGAACTAAGTGCCAAAAGTATTGCATCATTATATAAAAATTTAGAATATATGAGTCCAAATACAATAAATAAAGATGAAAATGTTTCCATTGAAGAAATAATCAACGAGAAAGTAGAAGTTCTACAAAAAATCTATCCAAAAATAAATTTTACAAAAAAACTAAATTCATTAATTCTTAAAAGTAATAAAAATGGTATTAATAGAATTATAGACAACCTAATAACAAATGCATGTAAATATAATAAAAAAAATGGACAAGTACATATAGTAATAAATAAAAACCAACTTATTATCAAAGATACCGGAATTGGAATAAAAAATACTAAAAAAGTATTTCAAAGATATTATAAAGAGAATACGTCAGGTCTAGGTATTGGAATGAGTATAGTAAAACAGTTATGTGAAGTTTTAAATATTAATATCTATATAGAAAGTACTTTAGGCAAGGGAACACAAATTACACTTGTATTCCCAGAAGATATAAATTAATAGATTAAATTATTTTTTTAGGTTTGTATCAATGATTTCTTTGGCTTTTGCAAGATCTTTTTGATCAATAGAAGCTATTTCAATATCTAATTTCTTCATTAAAACTTGTTTTGCTTTTATATCACTTGTTTTATTGATTTGGTCAACCAAACTAGTCACATTTGTAATTCCATTTGCAAATAAACTTACACTTGCTGCAATTGTTAATATTGCTAATTTTTGTCCTAATTTCATTTTTGATACTCCTTAAGTTTGAATGTATAGAAGTATAGAATAGAAGCGTTAGTTAAGTGTAAGTTTTCCCTTATATTCTTTATATTTTTAGAACTGTTTACAATTATGACTTGATTCTTTAACTAATTTTAAAAATCTTTCTCTTTTCATTCTTTTAGCACCTAAGGATTCTAAGTGTGAACTAGGGATTTGACAATCTATCATTTTAAAGCCATTAGTTCTAAGTCTTTGAACTAAATAATACAAGGCAACCTTTGAAGCATCATTTTTTTTAGCAAACATTGATTCACCACAAAATATATTACCTATATTAACTCCATACCCACCACCTACTAATTCATCTTCAAAGTAAGCTTCAAAAGAGTGAGCTAGCCCCATTTGATGAAGTTTTGTATAAGCTTCGATTACTTCAGGTAAAATCCACGTTCCTTTTTTATTTTCGCCTTCTCGTATTTTTTTACATTCTTTCATTACATTAACAAAATTTGTATCAAATCTAATTTCAAAAATATTCTTTTTTATTGTTTTATTTAAACTTTTTGAAACTTTAAATTCATCAAGTTCTAATACCAATCTAGGATTAGGACTCCACCAAAGAATAGGATCAGATTCATTGTACCAAGGGAAAATACCATTTAAATAAGCAGTCATAACTCTATTTGGATTTAAATCTCCGCCGTAGGCTAAAAGACCTTTATCATTTGCAAAGTTAGGATTTGGGAAAATATATGAGTTTTTATCTAGAGGATAGATATTCAAATATAGCCTTGTTTTTTCAAAGATTATATCTAAAAAGAAGTTTATATAAAGAAGGTAAAACCCTCTTTATAAATTTTATATATTATAAATTAGAAATAAATCCAGCTAATGCATCAATTTCAGCATCTGATTTAGTAGCTACTTGACCTTTCATCACGCCTTTCATAACTCCACCATATGAACCGTCTTTATAACCTTTTAAAGCAGTGATAAGTTTATCTTTATCCCAACCTTTAATAATTTGTGATTTACCTAAAGCAGGTTTTTCAGCATTTTGTCCATGACACGCAGCACAACTTGCAAATAATGCTTTTGCATTAATCGAAGGCTTAGCATCAGCAATTGTTGCAACAGCTTCAGTTTTTTTTACATCTTCAACTTTTTCAACTGCCTGTGCTTTTGTATCTTCTACTTTTTCAACTGTTTGAGTTGTTGTATCTTCAGTTGTTTTTTTAACTGAATCAATGATTCCAGTAACTTTAGTATTTACAACTTCTGAAGCATCACTTGCAACTTTTTTAGCTGTTTCTACTGTAGATGAAATAGCTTCACTTGCAGAATCTTTAGCCTCTTCCATTGTAGTAGTAGCAATAGCTTCTTTTGCTTTTTCCACCGTTGCAGTAGTGTTATCTACAACTTTACTTGTTGCATCACTTACTGTAGTTTTTAATTCACTCGCAGCTTTTGTTACAGTTTTACTAATATCTTTTGTAGCTTCGCTAATAACATTAGCTGTAGATTCAGTATTTACAACTTCAGTTTTTGCTACTTCTGTTGTAACTTTTTTATCTTCACCACAACCTGTTAATAGCAATACTGCAACCGCAGAACTTATTAAAATTTTCTTCATATGTTTTAGTCCTTTTATAAATAATTTTAAAGTGTACTTCCTTTAACTTAAGAAAGTAATTAATTTCCAAATATACTAGATTATAATTGTATAATAAATGTGTTTTTACACAATATATTCAAATATAAAGTCATCATTATAGTCTATATTAACAATTCCACCTTTTTTAAGTTTACCAAATAAAATTTCATCTGTTAAAACATTTTTAATTTTATCTGAAATTACTCTATTAAGAGGTCTTGCACCCATTGCTTTATCATAACCAATTGTTGCAAGTTCTTTTTTAGCTTTAGCTGTAATATTAATCTTAATATTTTTATCACTTAATTGCTCTTCTAAATCACTAATAAATTTAGCAACTACTTTAGTAACAATATCAATTGATAAACTTTCAAAAGAAACTACACTATCAAGTCTATTTCTAAACTCTGGTGCAAAGAATTTTGTAATAGCTTTATTTTCATTAAGATTATCATCTTTTGCAAATCCCATAACATTAGCTTCTGTTGCACCTAAGTTTGAAGTCATTACTAGTATTACATTTTGGAAGTCTGCTTTATTTCCAGCATTATCTGTTAATGATGCATTATCCATAACTTGTAGTAACACAGACATTAAATCAGGATGAGCTTTTTCAATTTCATCAAGTAATAAAACTGTATGAGGATGCTTTCTAATAGCTTCTGTTAATAATCCACCTTGCTCAAATCCTACATAACCAGCAGGTGCTCCAATAAGTCTAGAAATTGTATGAGCTTCCATATATTCACTCATATCAAATCTTTCAAAATGCACCCCAAGTTGTAATGATAATTCTTTTGCAACTTCAGTTTTACCAACACCTGTTGGTCCTGTAAACAGAAAAGATCCAATTGGTTTTTTATCTAGACCCAATCCTGCTTTATTTCTCTTAATTGATTGAACAATTGTAGTAATTGCAGAATCTTGACCATAAACTCTTTTTTGCATATTTTTTTCTAATGATTTTAATAAAGTCAAATCAGATTTAGTTGCAGATTTTGCAGGAATATGTGCCATTTTTGCAATTGTATCTTCTACATCAATTTGTGTAATAGTTATATTCTTTTTAGATTTTGTTTTAAGTGTTGACACTAAAGAAATTTTCTTTGAAGCTCCAACCTCATCAATAACATCAATTGCACAATCAGGTAAAAATCTATCTGTAATATATTTTTTACTTAACTCAACTGCACTTCTAATAGCTGATTTTGAGTATTTAATTCCATGGAAATCTTCATATTTAGATTTTAAACCATCTAAGATTAAAATAGAATCTTCAATTGAAGGCTCTTCAACATCAACTTTTGCAAATCTTCTGCTAAGAGCTTTATCTTTTGAAAAATCATTTCTATATTCAGCAAATGTAGTTGCTCCTATACATCTAAGTTTTCCATTTGAAAGCATTGGTTTTAAAATATTTGAAGCATCCATAGCAGAACCACCAACACTTCCTGCACCTACAATTGTATGTATTTCATCAATAAATAAAATTGCATTTGGAACTTTTATAACTTCTTGTAATAAAGATTTTAATTTCTTTTCAAAATCTCCTCTATATTTAGTCCCTGCAATCATAGAACCCATATCAAGTGAAAATACTTTTGCATCAAATAAAAACTCAGGTACTTTTTCTTGGGCAATTTGTAAGGCTAAACCTTCAGCTATTGCAGTTTTACCAACACCTGGTTCTCCTACTAAAATAGGATTATTCTTTTTTCTTCTACTTAAAATTTCAATTACTCTTGAAATCTCTTTTTCTCTACCAATTACAGGATCAATTTCACCCTTCTTAGCAACTGCTACTAATTCAGCTGAATTTTTATCTAATACCTTATTTTTCTTTTCTTCATTCTCATCTTCATATAAAGTTTCATCTTCTTCTTTATGTGAAATTTCCTCTAAGATATCAATTCTTTCAATACCAAGAGATTTTAAAAGATAAAGGGCATAAGACTTTTCATCTTTTAAAATAGCTACAAACATATCTTCTACATTTGCATTTCCTCTACCACTAGTTTGCATATGTGCAACCATATACTCAATAGTAGAAGTTAAGGAAATTGTTTCAATTGGTTCATCATCAATTCCCTCTGGTAACTTAGGCGTATTTTCATCTATATATTTTTTAGTATCTTCAAATAATTTATTATTATCAACTCCTAAATCTACAAATAAGTTTTCAATAGACTCATCATGTAATAACATTAAAAAAATATGCTCTAATGTTAAATATTCATGTTTACTATTTTTTGCATAACCTACTGCTTGGGAAAAAATACTTCTTAATTCTTTACTTATCATTTTATTCTTCTTCCATGACAGCTTTTAAAGGAAACCCTTTTTCTCTTGCCATACTTTTAACTTGTCCAACTTTTGTAGCTGCTATTTCATGTGTATAAATGCCACATATTTCTCTTCCATTATTATGTATATTTAACATAATAACCGATGATTCATCTAGACTTTTTCTAAAAACTTTTACTAATACATCAATAACAAAATCCATTGTTGAATAATCATCATTTAATAAAAAAACTTTATATTTTTTTGGTTCTTGTAAATCTAATTCATCATCTAATTGTATTTCTATTTCATTACTCACTTCAAACCTTTTAATTGTAATTACTTATTATAACAAAAAAGCAATAATAAAATAATCATATATTTATATTAACAAATTATTAATATACAATTATTTTATCATTAATTATTTATTTACATATAAAAACTATACTTCCATCTAATAAAAACAAGAAATAAAATCTAATTCAAATTAAAAGGTATAGAATGGATAACATAATATCTAATATTAAAAATGAAATGAAAAAAGTTATTGTAGGACAAGAAGAACTAATTGATTCTCTTCTAATTGGCTTAATTGCAAATGGGCATATTTTAGTAGAAGGTGTTCCTGGACTTGCTAAAACAACTGCTATTAATGCTCTTGCCCAAGCTTTAGGAATTGAATTTAAAAGAGTTCAGTTTACACCTGATTTACTTCCTAGTGATATTACAGGGACTGAAATTTATAATCCTAAAACTGGTGAATTTATTATAAAAAAAGGACCTGCTTTTACAAATCTTTTATTAGCTGATGAAATCAACAGAGCTCCTGCAAAAGTTCAAGCTGCACTTTTAGAAGTAATGCAAGAGCGACAAATCACTATTGCTGATGCTACATTTAAATCTCTTGATCCATTTTTAGTAATGGCTACAGAAAATCCAGTTGAACAAGAAGGGACATATAGACTACCAGAAGCACAACTTGATAGATTTATGCTAAAAGTACTTGTTGGATATAACACTTTAGAAGAAGAACTAGAAATTGTAAATCGTGTAGCAATTAAAGGTTTTGAACAAATCAAAAGTGTTGCAAGTATTGAGGATATAAAAAAGATGAAAGAATCTTTAAAAGATATTCATGTTGATGATGCAGTAAAAAACTATATGGCAAAATTAATCTTTGCAACAAGAAATCCAAAAGAGTATGGAGTTTCTGAAATATCTGAATATATAGAACATGGAGCAAGTCCAAGAGCTTCTATTGACTTATACAAAGCTAGTATTGCAATAGCAATGATTAGAGGAAAAGATTATGTAACACCTCTTGATATTTCTTATGTTATAAAAAGTGTATTAAGACATAGATTAATACTTAATTTCAAAGCAAGAGCAAATAATATTACTGCTGATTATATCATTGAAAAGATTTTAGAATCAATAAAAACTCCTTAAGTAAGAGGAAAATAACAATGTATGATAAAGCAAAAGAAATAACAATAAAAGCTAAAAGAAATATTTTCAATACAAATATTGGTTCACAATTAACATCTCTAAAAGGTGAAGGTTTAGATTTTAAAGAAATTAAAGAATATGCTTATGGCGATAATATTAAAAATATTAATTGGAAAGCAACAGCTAAAAGTAATGATTTGAAAGTAAATGTTTTTGATGAAACAAGACAATTAAATATAATTGTTGCTTTTATGATTAGTGGAAGTATGAAGTTTGGTTCTGTAAAGATTAAACAAGATATTGCAACAGAAATTATCGCCCTACTTGGCTTTTCTTCAGCAAGAAATAAAAATCTACTTTTCCCTATTTTTTACAGTAATAAAAATGAAATATTATATGAACCAACATTTGATGATTCAATTATCTATAAAGTTGTAAAAGATGCTTTGGAAATAGAATGTGTAAAAAAAGATGTTGATTATTCTGGCTTTTGTGAATATGTAAATACATTTATGAAACAACGTTCAATAATATTTGTTATTGGAGATTTTTATGGAAATGTTGATTTAAGTCAAATTTCTTATAACAATGATGTTTATGCTTTAAATGTAAGGGATAGATTAGAAGAATATCCTTTATTAAATGGTGAATATGATTTAGTCAATCCTAATACTTTTGAAAATAATGAATTTTATATTACAAAAAGTGTTGCAAATAAATATAAAAAACTTTTAGAAGAACAAGATAATAAACTCGAAGAACATTTTCTTCAACATCAAATTACTTATGGAAAAATATATACTGATGATGATATTTTTCTTAAACTCTTACAAATTATTAAAGGATAAAAATGGAAGGATTAAAAGATATAAAAGGTCTTGTTGAAGTTCCTGATTATTCTCTTTGGATTTTATTGTCTATAGTTATTTTTGTAATATTTTTCATAATCTTAATAATTTATCTTTACAAAAATAAAAGAAGAAGAAAGAAAAAACCAACTTTTGAACAAATTGCAAGAAAAAATCTAAAAGAGATTGATTTTAGCAATACAAAAAATACGGTTTATACTTTTAGTGAAAATTTCCAATATTTCATAAATGAAGAAAATAAAGAAGTATTTAAAAAATTACAAAAAGAACTTGAAGCCTATAAATATAAAAAAGATATAGATGAACTTCCTATTAAACTTGAAGGAAATATCAAAGAACTAATAAAGGAGATTAAATGATTTTTGAAAATTATACATTTGAATATCCTTATGCATTTTTGATTTTAATACTATTTTATTTATGTTTGAAATTTTGTAAAGCAAAAGGAATCTCTTTTTATTTTCCTAACTTAGCTTTACTACAACAAGCTTCAAGAAAATCTATGCTTTTAATAAATAGTTTAAAATTCTTAACTATTTTATTTTTAATTATTGCATTAGCTTCACCAATCAAAGAAGATAATGTTGTTGTTAGAAATGATAAAGGTTATGAAATATCACTTATTTTAGATGCAAGTGGTTCAATGCAAGAAGCGAATAAATTCAATATCGTAAAAGATATTGTTACAGATTTTGTAAATAAAAGAGAAAATGATCGCTTAGGTTTAAGTATTTTTGCAGATTTTGCATACGTAGCAATTCCATTAACATATGATAAGAATAGTATAAAAAGATTACTAAGTAAAATAGATGTTGGAATTGCAGGACGTCAAAGAACAGCTTTAAATGAAGCACTTTTTTTAAGTTCAAATTTATTTAAAACAAGTAAATCAAAAAACAAAATTGCAATATTATTAACAGATGGAATGGATAATACAAATACAATTCCCCTAAAAGTAGCAATAAAAACTGCTAAAAAATACGGAATCAAAGTTTATACTATTGGAGTTGGCTCTGTTGGTGATTTTAATCCAGCAGTATTAAAAGAAATTTCAAGTCAAACAAATGCGAAATTTTTTCACGCAAATACAATTCAAGGTTTAAAAGATATTTATTCAACAATTAATAAATTAGAAAAAAGTGAAATAAAAGCTGATAAATATGTAAAGAAAACATATTTTTATCAATATTTCTTAGCTTTTGCTCTTTTGTTTTTCCTAGCATATTTTTATATAGTAAATAAGGAGTAAGGATGTTTTATTTTAAAAATATTGAGTTTTTATATTTACTTCTTTTGTTGATACCATTAATCTATTTAATAAGACAAAAAAAAGATTTTGTTTTAGGACAATTTTCTAAAGAAGTATTTGACAAAATTGAATTTAAAAATAATAGATTTTCAAAAAAGACAAGAGCTATTATATTGATTTGTTCTTTTTCTTTTATTGTCCTTGCATTTGCAAGACCTATTATCAATAATGGTGAAATAAAAATAAAATCAAGTTTTGTAAATATGTTAGTTGCTGTTGATATTTCAAAATCTATGATGATAAATGATGTTTATCCAAGTAGATTTGAATTTGAGAAAAATAAACTTTTTTCATTTTTAGATGAATTAAAAAATATAAGAGTTGGACTTGTAGGATTTAGTTCTCAAACATTTTTAATTTCACCTTTAACTGAGGATTTTAATTCTTTAAAATTTTTGGTTAAAAATTTAAGCTTTGATTATTTAAATCTAAAAGGAACAAATATTAACTCTGTACTAGAAGTTACAAATGACCTTTTAAAAGATGAAAAAAATAAAATACTATTAATCTTTACAGATGGTGGAAATAAAAAAAAGTTTGATGAAGAAATAGCTTATGCAAAAACACATAATATCAATGTTTATATTTATAATATCGGAACTAAAAAAGGTGGAATTATAAAAGATGATAATGGAAATGCAGTTTTAGTAAAAATAAATGAAGATATTAAAAAATTAGCTCTAAATACAAATGGAGCTTATATGGAACAGTCATTAAATCAAGATGATATTAAACAATTAAGCGAAGTAATAAACAATAATTACAAAGCAAGTACACAAAGTGAAGATGTTATCAAAGATCAAAAAGAGTTGTTTTTTTATCCATTGATAATAGCAATAATCCTATTTTTTATGGGAATTTTTTCACTTCCTAGGAGAAAATCATGAAAATATTTATAGTTTTATTTTGTATTTTGGTTTCTTTCTTACAAGCTTCAATATTTGATTTTAAACATTTAGATGATGCTAAAAAAGCTTATGAAAATAAAGATTATGAAAAAGCAGCCAATTCCTTTTCTAAAATACAAAAGGATGAATCTAAATTTAATGAAGCAGATTCTTTATATAAAGCAAAAAAATATAAAGAAGCCCTAGAAGCTTATTCTTCAATTTCAAATAAAATTTTAGAGTTTGACAAGCTTTATAATATGGGAAATACCTACGCTAATTTAAAAAATAACAAAAAGGCTATTGAGAGTTATGAAAAAGCTTTAAAAATAAAAGATGATAAAGATGCTAAATATAACTTGGAACTTTTGAAGAAAAAACAAAAAGAACAAAATAAAGAACAAAATAAAGATCAAGATAAAAAGAAAGACAACAAAAATCAAGATAAAAAGAAAGACAACAAAAATCAAGATAAAAAAGATAATAAGAAGGATAAAAAACAACAGAACGATAAACAAGATAAACAGAATAGTCAAAATCAAAATGAAAAAAACAAAGAGAAACAACAAGATAAAAAGAAACAAGATGAGCAACAAAAACAAAACAAAGAAAACAAAGCTCAAAATATAAAAGAAAATAAAGATAAAAATGTATCTAATAAAAAACAAGAAATTAGTAATATGGAAGAAAGAAAGTGGCAAAAACTTCTAAACGATAGAAAAATAAATACACTTTTAATTCCCTTATCAAAAGGAGATAATAATGAAAAACAACCTTGGTAAAATATTTATACTTACTATACTTTTTATAACAGGATTATTTGCAAATGTTAAATTAACTCTTAATACTCCAGCAATTTATGAAGGTGAACTAGCTAGTTTTACAATTACATCAGATATTGATGATACAACTTTCCCACAAATAAATACAATAGGTAATTATAATATTCTAAATAGAGCTTCATCTACATCAAGAACATATATAAATGGTAATTATTCAAAGAAAGTATCTTATACATATAGTTTTGCTCCAAAAGAAGATGTTATTATCCCACCTTTTAAAATAAAAGCCGATGGAAAAGTTTATGAAACAAGAGTAGCAAAAATATCAGTAATAAAAGCTAATGCCAGCAAAGATGGTGAGGATTTTGTATTAGAAATTAAAGCAGATAAAAAAGAAGTAAAAGTGGGAGAATCAATTAACTTAGATGTAGTATTTAAGTATAAACTAGATTCAAGAATTGATAAACTTCAAATGAATGAACCAAAACTTGAGAATTTTTGGATAAAAAAAGTAGGTGAAGCAGATAAAAGTAGTGAAAATGATTATATTGTATTTACACAAAAATATATTTTATTTCCTCAAAAAGCAGGAGAGTATGACCTTAATTCAATAGAAGCAGATGTTGGAAAACAAATAAAAAGAAGAATTTCAAATGATTTTATGAATGATTCTTTTTTTAATGACCCATTCTTTGATGCAGTTACAAATAGAATATCATGGCAAAAAGTTTATTCAAATAGCTTACATCTAGTGGTTAAACCCTTACCTAATAATCTTGAACTTTTTGGTGATTATACCTTAGAAACAAGTGTTGATAAAAATGAAGTTAATGCAGATCAACCAGTTAATCTTAGTATTAATATAAAAGGTGTTGGAAATATTGATGATATACAAAAATATACTCTAAATATTGATAATGTAGTAACTTATGCAGAAGAGCCAAAAATCAGTTCAAGTTTTGAAGGAAATGAATACAAAGGTACTTTTTCTCAAAAAATAGCCTTTGTCTCACAAAGTGATTATACAATTCCAGAACTTACTCTAACTTATTTTGATAAAAATACAAAACAAGTAAAAACTATTCATTCACAAGCAATAAATATAAAAGTAAATAATAGTAATCAAAATAGCTCAAAAGTAAAAATTGAAACTTCAAATAATATTCCAAAAGTTTCAAGTAATACTAATGTTCAAGATGTAGAAAAAGATAAAACTACAAAATATATAATTCTAGCTATTTGTATTTTACTTGTAGGATTAGCCTTATTTATATTTTTTACTAAGAAAAAAACAGATAAAAAAGTAGAAAAAAATATTATAAGATTAATTAAAAAAGCAAAAAATGATAAAGAATTATTTGAGCTATTATTACCATATAGTAAAAAAAATAAACTTATTGAAGATATTCAAAATCAACTTGAAGAGAATCTTTATAAAAATGCAAAAAATAAAATTGATAAAAAAGCCCTAATTGCTTTTTTTGAAGATGAAGAAGCAGAGTAAGCTTTTGCTTACTTTGCTTTATAAATATTAAACTATTAAATTTTATTCCTTCTTAGTTATAATCCCACAAATTAAAAACAAAGAGGAAATATGAAAAAGAATCTATTTGTAAGTGCAACAAATACGGATGTAGGAAAAACCTTTGCTTGTGGAAAACTCTTAGAACATTATGCTAAAAAAGGTTTCAAAGTTGGTTATTTTAAACCCTTTGAAACAGGAGTTGTAAATTTTCCACTTGATGGCACAAAAATGCTAAATTTAGTAAAAACACTAAATCCTTCTTTTAATGTAACAATCAATGATGTCGTACCTTATCAATTTAAACTTCCAGCTGCACCTTATGTAGCAAAAGGTGAAACAATAATAGATATAGAATTTATAAAAGAAAAAAAGAAATATTTAGAACAATTTTGTGATGTTCTAATAATTGAAGGAGCAGGAGGATTAATGGTTCCACTTGAAAAAGATTTATTTATCATTGATTTAATAAAAAAATTAGAATGTAAAGCTATTTTAATCACTTCTTCAAAACTTGGAGGAATAAATGATACTCTACTTTCAATAGAAGCTCTTAAAAATAGAAATATTGATTTTGAATTTTATATTAATTTATATCAAGATAAAGATAGCTTCAAAAAGGTATCAGAACCATTTTTAAAAGAGCATTTTAAAACACTCAATTTTTTACAAGATTTATAAAAAAGTAGTAAAATTTCGAAAAAATTTCGAAATTTACAACTTTTTCTTCTTTTTATAAGTTCATTTTATTACATTTTTTACACCTTTTTTACATAATTTAACCATTTTTTTAAGTTTACTTTCCCTAACTAAAGGGATTCAATAGAGTTTTTTAAATTTAAGCTTAAGTAAAAACACTATTTTTTTTTACATAAAAACAATTCATTTTAAATGGTGTATAACTTTCACATCAGTTTTATTCTATATACTTATATAGTTAGAAACAGTAACAAAAAAAATTAATATAAAAAGAAAGGTAGATAAAAAATGACTTCTGCAATAGATTTATCTAAATTAACAGCAAACGATGATTTGACACCAGTTCTTGGTGGATACTGGCCTGGTATTCAGATTTATTACCCACCAATTAAATTCAATCCACTTGATGGTACATATGAAAGTATGGAGCAAGCTAAATTGAGATTACAAAAACATGCTTATAAAACAAAAGCACATACTGTACTTTTTGATTTAGAAGATGGTTGTAGACAAAAAGCTATGTCAAGAGAATTATTAATCCAAGAACTTCCAAAGTTTCCTGAGAGAAATTTTCAAATAGCAGTAAGAATAAATCCTTTCAGAACAGACGAATATGAAGAAGATTTAAAAATGTTAAAACAAATTCATAAATACATTGATGTAATTGTTTTAGCAAAAGCTGGAGAAGTTTATGGATCTGCTGAAATCAGAGATTTATCTTCTTGGTTAGTATCAATTGGTAGTGATTTAACAATTCAACCAATTATTGAGCATCCAAAATCTCTTCAAATTGCTGATAGATTAATGGATCATGCAACTGTTAAACATGTTGTATTTGGAATCCATGATTTCTCTAAAGCAATGGCTTATAAAATCACACCTGAAGGTTGGATTAATGAGTTAGAAACATTCTTTAATATGCTTACAATGGAAGCTAGAGTTAAAGGTGCTGGAGTTATTGGTGGAGTTGAAGTTATGTTAACACCACACTCATTACCTGATCATTGTGTTGAGAAAAAAGACATTAGAAGATGGTTAGATTTACATGGTGATGATGCATCTAGACATGTTTATTCTCATGCAAAAAGAGAAAATGCAATGGGATTAACAGGTAAACAAGTTATTACACCAAATCATATTAATGTTTGTAAAGTTGCATTTACACCAAGTCCTAAAGAACTTGAACATGATATTACAGTATTAAAATTAGCAATAGAAACTGATGCTTTATTAAGTGGAGCTATTAGATATAAAGGTGAGATGTTAGATCCACCAATGTTTGGAAAAGCACTACAAAATATTTTAAGAGCATATGCACTTAGAAGTTTAAGTAAAGAAGATGAGATATTTGCATTATCGGTATTAAATAGAATGCCTGTACATACATTTAAAGAAAACTGGCCATACGGTCAAATTTAATAAGGAGTTATAACAATGAGTTCAAATGTAACAATTGAAGTACCTGAATACTTAAATATTGGTGTTGCTTGTACATCTAAACATGTAGGAACAGCTAAGGAAAATAGTACTGCCATGATCATCGAAGATGATAAATTAGGTACAGATGAAATAACATATAAAGAATTAGCACAAAAATCTGATCAAATTTGTAACTTCTTAACAGGATTAGGATTTGAGCCAAGAGATAGAGTTTTAGTATGTTTAAAAAACTCACTTGCTTACCCTATTTCATTTTTTGGAGCAATTAAAGCTGGTATTATTGCAGTACCAACTTCAACACTATTATCAGGTTCAGAAGTTAAATATTTAGCTGAAGATTCTCAAGCAAGTGCTATTGTATTATCTGCAAGTATGTATGATAATTTATTACCTTACTTAGAAAATCACGATAACTTAAAAACAATTATTGTTGCTGGAATTGATTCTACAGAAGGATTAAATATTCCAAAAGATATGAATGTTTATTCTTTTTCTGAAATATTAAAAGATACAGATACAACAGCTAATCATTATAAATCAAAATCAGGTGAACCTGCATATTTAGTATATACTTCAGGAACAACTGGTTATCCAAAAGGTGTATTACATTCACATAGATCACTTGTTGGAAGAACTCCTGCAACTGAATATTGGTTTAACTTCCAAGAAAATGACAGAATTATGCATTCTGGTAAATTTAACTGGACTTATGTATTAGGTTCTGCATTAATGGATCCATTATATAATGGTCATACAGTTATCGCTTATGAAGGTGCTAATCATGCTGGAACATGGATTGAATTAATTAAAAAACATAAATGTACTATCTTTATTGGAGTACCTACAATTTATAGACAAATTATTCAAAAAACTGAATTCGGTGCTGCTGATTGTCCATCATTAAGATATTGTATGTCTGCTGGTGAGCATTTATCTGATGAAATGATTGGTTTATGGAGAGATAGATTTAAACAAGATATTTATGAAGCAATTGGAATGAGTGAGTGTTCTTACTATATTTCACATTCAATTAATAACCCAATTAGACCTGGATCTGCTGGATTTGTACAACCAGGACATACTGTAAAATTATTAAACCCTGATACACTTAAAGAAGTTGGTGTTGAAGAAGAAGGTATGATTTGTATAGGTGAAGATGATCCAGGTTTATTCTTAGAATATTGGCAATTAGAAGAAGAAACAAGAGAAGCTAAACATAATGGTTATTTCTTTACAGGTGATTACGCTAAAAAAGATAAAGATGGTTATATTTGGTTCATTGGTAGAAAAGATGATATTATTAATACATTTGGATTTAGAGTATCTCCACATGAAATTGAAAGAGTTGTAAAAACTCATCCTTTAGTAGCTGATTGTGTTGCTTTTGGTTTAGAAATTGGAAAAGATAAAGTACTTGTAGCAATTGCTGTAATTGGACATGAAGAATTAACAAAAGACCAAGAAGCTGAAGTATTAGCATTTTCACAAGCAAATCTTGCTAGATATAAAGCACCAAAAACTATTTTTGGAATGAAAGATTATCCAAGAACAAAAAATGGTAAAGTTCTAAGAAAACAATTAGTTAAAAATTTACATGAAGTATATCATGCAAGAGTAACTGGTGAAAAAATTAAAGAATATAAAGCTAGAAGATCTATGTTATTTGTACCTTCTTATAATAAACATAATGTAGAAAAAGCAAAATCTGTTTTAGCTGATTCTGTTATTTTTGAATTAGAAGCTATTTTACAAGAACAAAGACAACCAGCTAGAGATACAATTAGAGCAGTTTATAAAGAGAGTGGTTCTAAATTTGGAGATTCTGAACGAATTCTAAGAATTAATAACTTAGGAAGTGAAGATATAGTAAAAGATTTAGAATTAGCTAAAGAGTTAGAACTTGATGGATTATTATTCTCTAAAATTGAAACAAAAGAAGATGTTTTAGAAGCTGTAAAATTAATAGATGAAGTTGATCCAAAATTATCTTTAATGATTATGATTGAAACACCATTAGCTGTATTAAACGCTCATCAAATTTGTGAAGCAAGTTCAAGAGTAGAAGTTGTAGTTGTTGGTTCAAATAAACTAGCAAATAGACTTCAAATTGATATTAAAAAAGGTTCTAAAGCAATGTTTAATTACCTTTCACAAATTGCACTTGCTGCAAAAGCGTATGGTAAAACTGTTATTGATGGACCACACTTCGATGTTAATGATGAATTCGCTTGTGAAGATTCAACTAAAGATGCCTTTAACTTAGGATTTGATGGTAAATCATTAATTCACCCAGTTCAAATTGAATATATCAATGATATTTTCACACCAAAACAATCTGAAGTTGAAGACTTTGAAGAGATGATTGCTTCTTATGAAAAAGCAAATAAAGAAGGAAAAGAAGTAATCTTACATAATGATAAATTAGTAGATTCTTCAAAAATTAAATGGGCTAAAAAAATGATTACATTATATGAAACATATAAATCATTAGGTCAAAACCTATTTAATAAATAAGGAGAGTTAAGTGTCTAAAATTAACGTTGGAAATTTTTTCGAAGATTTTTCAATTAGTCAAAAAATTATTCATCCACTTCCTCGAACAATTAGTGAGGGTGATGTATCTTTATACATTGCCTTTACTGGTTCTAGATTTGCATTACATTCATCGGATGTTGTTGCAAAAGAAATGGGTTATAGTAAAAAACCAATTGATGATACATTAATGTTTCATCTTACATTTGGAAAATCAGTACAAGATATATCTTTAAATGCAATTGCTAACTTAGGTTATGCAGAAATGTCATTTCCTACTCCTGTTTATGTAGGAGATACTGTTTCTATGACATCTACAGTTATTGGATTAAAAGAGAATTCAAGTGGAAAAAGTGGAGTTGTTTATGTACACTCTGTTGGTTATAATCAAAATAATGAAGAAGTATTAAACTTCAAAAGATGGGTTATGGTTCACAAAAAAGATAAGGAAACTAAATCAGCTATTAATGAAGTTCCTTCTTTTGCTAAAACTACACCTATTTTAGATACTATTAATCTTCCTCAAATCAAGTGTGTAAATACTGATTATACTGGTGGAAAATATTTCTTTGAAGATTATGAAGCTGGTGAAAGATTAAATCATCCAGAAGGTATTACAGTTGACAATAGTGATCATACATTAGCAACTAAGTTATACCAAAATAATGCAAAAGTACATTTCAATGACCATATGATGAAAAGTTCACCAATGGGTCAAAGACTTATGTATGGTGGAATTGTTATTTCAATGGCAAGAGCATTATCATTTAATGGTTTACAAAATGCACAATGGATATATGCAATAAATAGTGGAGCGCATGCTAACCCTACTTATGCAGGGGATACAATTTATGCTTATACTGAAGTTATTGAAACTATTGATCATAAAAGAGAAGATATTGGATTATTGCGATTAAGAACAATTGCGATTAAAAATCAAAAATCTGATGAGATAACTAATCCAAAAGATGAAAATGGTAAGTACTTAAAAAATGTAGTACTTGATTTAGATTATACTGTTGTTATTCCAAAAAGAAAAACAGCTAAATAATTATAAGACAAAAAATATAAATTAAATAAAAGGAAAAATATTATGACACACCCTAATGAAGCACTATTTGGATCTGGAGATAATTTACCAATTATTCCTTCTTGTGAACACTTTGCAGGTAGCGAAAAGCTAATCTTAAAAGGTTTCTCTATGCAAGAAAAACTTGGACCTGTTTTTGATATTACTTGTGATTGTGAAGATGGAGCTGAAACTGGTAAAGAAGTTGAACATGCAAATATGATTGTAAGAGTTGTAAATTCTGAAGCTAACCCATATGGTATGGCAGGGACAAGAATTCACGATTTTGATCATCCAGATTGGAGACAAGATATTGATATTTTAGTACCAGGTGCTGGTGAAAAATTAGCATATATTACTATTCCAAAATCAACTTCTTATGAAGATGCTAAAACTCAAGTTGAATATATTCAAGCAACTGCAAAAAAAGCTGGTATTTCAAGAGAAATTCCAATTCACGTTTTAATTGAAACACACGGTGCATTAAGAGATGTAGAAAAAACTGCTACATTACCTTGGGTACAAGTTCTTGACTTTGGTTTAATGGACTTTGTTTCAGGTTACCAAGGAGCAATTCCTGCTTCAAATATGAGAAGTCCAGGTCAATTTGAACATAGATTAATTGCTGCTGCTAAAGCAAAAGTAGTTCAAGCTGCTTTAGAAAACCATATTATTCCTTGTCATAATGTTACATTAGACTTAAAAAATCCATACCAAACTTATAAAGATGCTGAAAAAGCAAGAAATGAATTTGGATTTATGAGAATGTGGTCAATTTACCCAACACAAGTTCAAGCTATTGTAGATGCAATGAAACCTGACTTTACAGAACTTGAAGCTGCTCAAAATATTCTTTTAGCTGCACAAGATGCTGAATGGGGACCAATCCAATATGATGGTGAATTACATGATAGAGCAACTTACAGATATTTCTGGGAATTAGTTCAAAGAGCAAACTTCTCTGGTACTAAATTACAAGAAGCTGTTCAAACAAGATTCTTCTCTTAATATTTTTAACTTAAGGCTCTTGCCTTAAGTTAACTCTTTCATTCAAAACTATTTTCATCTTTTCGAACGTGTGAAAAGATAACACTTTTATAAATGATTTATACCCAATATTACAAAAAAAAAGATTTTTTTCATAATAGCAAAGGTATAATATATAAATTTCTAAGCAAAGGGAACAAATGAACGTAATTAAAGAACAAGATATTATAGATAGTATTGCTGATGCCTGTCAGTTTATTTCATATTATCATCCAAAAGACTTCGTAGAAGGTATGGTAGAAGCATACGAAACTGAAAAAGGAGAGGCTGCAAAAAATGCAATCGCTCAAATTTTAATTAACTCTAAAATGTGTGCTATGGGACATAGACCACTATGTCAAGATACAGGTTCAGTTAATATTTTTGTTAAAGTTGGTTTAAATGCTAAACTTGAATTAACAAAAGAATTAGAAGATGTGTTAAATGAAGGTGTAGCAAAAGGTTATACTAATCCAGATAATACTTTAAGATATTCAGTAGTTTCTGATCCTGCAGGAAAAAGAACAAATACAAAAAATAATACTCCAGCTGTTATTCATATGAGTGTTAATAATTCTGATAAATTAGAAATCACTGTTGCTGCTAAAGGTGGTGGAAGTGAAAATAAAGCTAAATTTGCAGTATTAAATCCATCTGATAGTGTTTATGATTGGGTTATGGAAAATGTAAGACAAATGGGTGCTGGTTGGTGTCCTCCTGGAATTTTAGGTATTGGTATTGGTGGAAACCCTGAGAAATCTATGCTTTTAGCAAAAGAATCTCTAATGGCACACGTTGATATTCATGAATTACAAAAAAGAGGTCCTAAAAATGAACTTGAGAAATTGAGACTTAGACTTTATGAAGATGTTAATAAAATTGGTATTGGAGCTCAAGGTTTAGGTGGATTAACTACAGTTTTAGATGTTAAAATTTTAGATTATCCATGTCATGCAGCATCATTACCTGTTGCTATGATTCCTAACTGTGCAGCTACAAGACATATTCATTTTGATTTAGATGGAAATGGTCCTGTTAAATTTGAAAGACCTTCTTTAGATATATGGCCAGATTTAGAAATTCCAATGGATTCAGTTAAAAAAGTAAATATCTCTGATTTAACAAAAGAAAATTTATCTCAATTTAAATCAGGTGATACTTTATTATTAACTGGAAAAATTTTAACTGCGCGTGATGCTGCTCATAAAAAAATTGTTGAGTACAAAAATGCTGGGAAAGCACTTCCAAATGGTGTTGATTTAAAAGATAGATTTATTTATTATGTTGGACCAGTTGATCCAGTTCGAGATGAAAAAGTTGGACCTGCAGGACCAACAACATCTACAAGAATGGATAAATTTACTAAAGACATGATGGAAATTGGAATCATGGGAATGATTGGTAAAGCTGAGCGAAAACAACCTACAATTGATTTAATTAAAGAGTACAAATCTATGTACTTAATTGCAACTGGTGGAGCTGCATATTTAATTTCTCAATCAATTAAAGATGCAAAAGTTCTAGCATTTGAAGAAATGGGGATGGAAGCTATTTACGAATTTGATGTTGTAGATATGCCTGTTACTGTTGCAGTTGATACAGAAGGTACATCTATTCATACTACTGGACCTGCTAAATGGAGAACTATTTAAGCAAAATTATTACAAAGGCTTTAAGCCTTTGTAATCCTTATATTTTTATTCTTACAAATACTAATTATAAAATATCCCTTAGACCAAAAAACTATATTTCATTTTTGACTTAAAAAAGTATAATTAATGATATATTTTCACTGAAACAATAATACAGGAAATAATAATGTTATTAAACGATTTAAAAGATTATTTAGGATTTGCCGTTGCTGGAAACTTTGCTAATCACTTAGGTGAAGCAGGAGAAGCAGATGAATTTGCGCAAATAAAAACAAATGAAAAAGATGCTCCAAAAGGAATGTTCCCTTTTTATATAAAAGACAATGATGGTTTTTTAGGAACATATCCTATTTCTGACGAAATTATATTAACACATGGTAGAGAAAATGACAAACTACAAGTAGAAGCAGAAGTTGCTCTTATTTGTGATTTTGTATATAAAGATGGTAAGTTTATAGATATAATTCCTAAGTATTTTTCAGCTTTTAATGATTGTTCAATCAGAATACAAGATGGAAATAAATTAAGTACTAAAAAGAATTGGGGTAAAAATACAAAAGGTATTTCTCAAGAAGTTATTGCTATTGATAATTTTACAGAAGATGGAATTTTAAGTAAATATCATATTGCATCATTTATTAAAAGAGATGGAATTGTTCATGATTATGGAATGACATCTTCTGTAAAATCGTATAGTTATTTCTTTAATCAATTAAAAGATTGGATGATTGATAAATTAAATACACAAGAAGACTGTGGACCATTAGAAGAGTTAACACAGTTTACTAAAGATGCAAGTAATGCTAAAGGTATACTAATAGCAGCAGGTGCAACAGCTTATGCTGAATTTGGAAAAAACAATTTCCTAGAAAAAGGCGATGAAATATTCGTTTATGTATATAATGCCCGAGCTCATTCATTTATAGATATTATGAATGATATGTGTGGAATGGATATATTTTTAGGACAGTGTTCAAAACTTCATCAAGTTGTACAATAAGCTTAAAATCATCTCCTATTCATCTTTATAGTACAAATCATCAATATTTGCTTTAGAGGTGATAGTTAATAAGTTTGAGGATAATAATGATACTTCTTTTGATAATGTATCTATCTTAATTGAAGTATCAGAATTCCTTTGTGTTGCTGCATCAAGAAGCCCAACAGTTTGATTAATTTGACAAATTCCAATTTCTTGTTCTTTACTAAAACTAGTTACTTCACCTATAATATTTTTTGTTTCAATAATTTTTCCATTTAATTTCTTATATCCACTAATCATATCATTTACTATAACCTTACCTTCTTCAGAAGTATCACTTGCACTTTTAACTAAATTTGATATTTCTTTTGCTGCTTGTGCTGATCTATTTGCTAAGGCTCTTACTTCTTGAGCAACAACAGCAAACCCTTTCCCTGCCTCTCCTGCAGTTGCTGCTTCAACAGCAGCATTTAAAGACAAAATATTTGTTTGAAAGGCAATTTTATCAATTATTCCAATTGCTTTTTTAATTGCTGTAATTTTTTCATTTATTTCAATAATTGATGAAGAAGTTCGTAAAGCCATTTGTTCTCCAGTTTTTGCATCTATTTTTAATTCATCTGAAATAGTAAACATTTTATTAATACTTACATTATTACTTTTAATACTAGAAGTAATCTCTTTTAAAGATGAAGATGTTTCTTCTAAAGAACTAGCTTGTTTTTGAGAAGAAATAGATAATTCTTCAGAAGATTTACTTAAAATAATTGTATTTTCATCAAGTTTTTTACCTGCATTTATAATCATTGCAATTAATTTTGAAGAAGATTCTCCTAATAACATTGTAGATGTATATAAAATACCAATATCGCCATGTATTCCTTTTAATTCTTCTTCTTTCAATTTAAAGATATAGTTATTGCTAGTATAGTTATTCAAGAGTTTATTTAAATTTGATATTTTAGTACTTGTTCTTTCTAGCATTTTATTAATTATATGTTTTAAAGAATCAATTTCTTTTGTTCCACAATCATTATGAATACTATAAGTAAAAAATCCATTTGATACTTTTTCCATTACATCTGAAATTTCTAAGACTACCTTTTTATCTTTTTCAATTATAACTTTGATTTCTGAAATACGCTTATTCATATTATCCATCATTTGAGCAAATTCATCTGTACCTTTTACTTCCCTAAGGGAAATAGTATCTTTTTCTCTTAGAGAATATGCAAAAAATTCTGATAAGTTATATTTAAAATCATTAATTGATTTATTAATACTTTTTATCATCATAAAAGTACTAAAAAGTAGAATAATTAAAAGTAAAACAATAAATACTAAAGTAAATACAAATTGCGTATTGTTTTTAGAAATATTAGAATTCAAATCTAATATTAACTCTTTTTCAATATTTGTTGTAATATTCATTAATAAATCTATTCTTAATTGACTATTTTTATCCCATTGTACTTTATCAAAACCATATATTTTTCTTGACAAAATACTAATTGATTCAAGTGCTTTTGAATCATCAATTTTTACTAATTCATCAAGTTCTTTTATTGTTTTACCAACATTAATTCCATCTTTAATTTCATTAATTTCATATAAATAATCATCAAAAACTCTTTTTATTTTTTTAATTAATTTTTTTTCTTCTTGTGATATTGGCTTTAATCTATTATATTTTCTAAGTCTACTAATTACCCCTAAATGTTGTTGCTCAAACTTTTTAAAATATTTAATATCCCCTGTAAGAATATAATTTTTAAAATTGTGTATTAATCCTCCATAACCAATAAGGTTCATCAAATCAGATAGTATGGCAGTTTTTTTACTTTTCTGAAATATTGAATTACGCAAATTTTCAATTATTATAAATTCTTTAGAATTCTTATTATTTGAAAAAATAGCTTTTTGACTATCCATAACATAATTCTCAAATATATTTAAATAAGTATTTTCAATTGATATTAATTTTGTAAATAAATAGTAATTTTCATTTGAAACTCTACGTGCTTCAAATATATTATTAATTACTTTTCTTTCAATAAATGAATTTTCAATCGTATTAATTATAGCGATGTAAGATTCAGAATATTTAGATATTTTTCCACTATTTGAATATTCTACAAGTTTAGATAAAAGAACCAAAATTTCTTTTATCCTAGAACTATAAAATTTATCAACAACAATTTTATTTATTGTTAATTTCTTAATACTTATTCTCATAGCTTTTAATTTAGAAAGATTGGTTTTAAGATCATTAATATTTTTACTCAATGTTTTATCATAATTATTTATATTAAATTTTTCTAAAAAATCTTCGAGTTTTTTAAAAGAAATATTAGTATCATTTGAACTATTTTGAATACT
Source organism: Poseidonibacter antarcticus (assembly GCF_003667345.1). Lineage (NCBI taxonomy): Bacteria > Pseudomonadati > Campylobacterota > Epsilonproteobacteria > Campylobacterales > Arcobacteraceae > Poseidonibacter > Poseidonibacter antarcticus. Next base: position 103,840 of record NZ_RCWF01000007.1, on the reverse strand, counting down.
ATTTTCAAATGATTTACCATATGAAGATAAATATAATAAAGAGTATTCTCTTTCTTTTTGTAAATCTGTAAGTATCTTACGTAAACTAATAGTAAAATTCAAATAATCATAAGTCATATGAGTTTTACTTTTTTCTAAATATTTTGTATAAGAAAAAAATGATGCTAATACTAAAATACTGACAATAGGAAGTATTAATATTAGAATTATTTTATTCTTAAGTTCTAACTTATTCATGTAAACCTTTATATATATTTACAACAATATATTATGATTTATTTTAACACTTTATTAATAGTTATTTTATTGTAACCATATTGTAATACAAAGATTATTTTTATTATTTTTTATTATTAAGAGAGAAAGGATGAAGAAGAATTATACTAAAAGTATATAGATTAAAAAGGCTATAACCTTTTTAATCTAAGTCTACTAAAGCTTTAAATGTAGCACCACATCTTCCAACATTATCAACATTCACATGAAATCTTTCAGTTAATCTACCATCTTCTAAGTATTGATGTTTTACTTCTAAAATTACAGGAGTCGTAACACCTGGAATATCTACAGTGCTATAATAATCACATAAAAGCGCACTTTGAGATGATGTAATTCTTGCAGGATAATCTTCTAAAACTTCTGTTACATCAATATCAAATTTTTCAACTTCACTTTCGTCTTTTCCTAAAGGAATTGCACATTTTTGAACTTCTGAAGCATTATCTTTATTTGCAAAACAAATAGTAGCTTTTTTATTTTTTAAAATGTTTGCTAATGAATCTTTTGGGCTTCCATCTTCTTTTTGTCCAATTGCTACAATTACTAAAGCAGGATTAGTAGAAATTGGTACAAAGTAAGAAAAAGGAGCTGCATTTAAAACACCCTCATCTTCTGTAACAATCCATGCAATTGGTCTTGGTATTACTGTATCAGACATTATTTTGTATCTGTTTAAGTCGTTAATATCTTTATAGTCTAAAATCATTCTAGTCCCTTATTTTTTCTTTTAAATATATAAAAGTATAGCTAAATATATCTAGTATAAGAAGAATTAGTTTTGATAATTTAGTTAAATTAAATCTTGAATTCTTGTTCTACTTCTTTGGCAATTAAATTACCCTTTAATGATAAAATACCATCTATAATAAACTCTTCACTTTTTAATTTCTTTAAAAGTTTTTTACCCTCTTTTAAAGAAAAAAGTTGTGTATTTTCCAATGTAGTTACAATATCCATCAATGTTTCATTTTCTTTTTTCTTTAATATTGCTAGAAGCAATATTTTTTCATTTATATCCATTTTAAAATCCTAGTATAGTAATAAGCAAAAACAATGAATGCTAAACCTAATAATACGGTTATTATATCAAGCGAAGTTAAACTTGCCATTAATCCAATAAATAGTGTTGTTACAATACAAGAAATCATAAAAAACATATCATTATATGAAATCACTCTACCTAAATATTTTTCATCACATTTATCTTGTAATAATGCATATGTATATGACCAAAGTACTGTTGTAAAAAGACCTACTAAAAACATTGATATAAGAGAAATATAAAAGTTAAATTGAGTTAATCCCCAAAGAATTATTGTAATTCCTTGAAAAACTAATAAATAGTGTAAATTATTTCTATTAATATATTTAGAAATCAAAAAAGGTCCAATCATTAATGCAACTGCTCTTGTTGCATTTGATATTCCAATTGCTAAAGGAACTGAAATCACATATTTATACTCATTTTTAGCAAGTAATGTGATTAGTGTATCAAAAGAAGTTATTCCAACACTTGCGTGTAAAACTATTAAATGCATAATGACTTTATTCTCTTTTATATATATAAAACCATCTTTAATCAACTTGAATATTTTATCTTGAACTTCACTTGCTTTTACAACAAAATCTATTCGTACAAATACTAAAAATGCAGTAATAAAAAATAATGAATCAACAATAAATGCAGCTTTAATACCTATATAATTTACTATTAATGCAGATACTGCCATACCTGCTGCGTAACAGAATGACCAAATAATTGAATGTATTTCATTTGCTTTTTGTAAAGCTTCACCTTTTAATAATTTTGCTAATAATGACATTTCAGTTGAAAAGAAAATAGAAGCAGCAGACATTCTAATAAATATAAATACCATCAAAAGCCATACTTGACTTTGATTTTCAATTGTTAGAAAAAGTAAAGTCATTACAAATTCTACAAGTAATAAAGTAAGCATCAAAGGTTTAATTTTGAACCTATCTATAATGGCACCTGAAAAAGGTGCTATTAATACAGCAGGTAAAAAATGCATAGCTGTTACTAGAGCAATAGTTAGTCCTGAAGAGCCAAAGTTAACAAGCATTGTATATATTGCTACATTTGAAAACCAAGCCCCAAAATATGCAATAAATTGAACTAAAGATAAATCCCTTATTACCTTATGTTGTCTAAAGAGTGTTAGATAATTCAATTTCTATTAATACCTCTTGAAACATAGCTGAAAATGATTCTTCATCAGCCTTATTAGGTGTTAAATAGTTTGTTTTTTTATTTCCTGTATAGAAAAAAGCACATTCATTTTTTACATCATCATTTAATTTAACTACAAAATTAGCTTCTCCAAAAGGTGAAGAAATTTTAACAATATCATCATTTTTAAAACCACTTAATGAATTTAAATACACATTATTATCTATAGTAAATTGAGAGTTTAGAGAGTTTTTACTTTTCCCTGTAATTAAATAAAAATTTGATGACGTTTTATTTTTATATAAATGTTCAATTTCTACTTCTTCAATAAACTCAAAAGTTTCAAACACTTCATTTTCTACCTTAGCATTTGTATAATATTCTATTATTTCTTCTTCACTTTTTAAAGCTTCAAATCCAAATTTTTCTATTAAATATGTTGCTAATTTATATTCACTAATTGTATTTTCTTTTGGCTCTTCAACAACTTGGGAAATAGCTTTATATTCATGCCCATAAGATAATCTTACATCAGCTTTAGATAAAAAAGAAGAAGAAGGAATAATTAAATCTGCATATTCGCAAGTATCATTATAAGTTGTTGTAAAACATACTACAAAAGTATTTTTTAAACCTTCAATAACTGCTTTTGTATTAGGAGCTGAAACAACGGGATTTCCTCCTTGAATAAAAACTAAATCATAAGAACCAAAGTCAACTTCTGGAATTGGAACTTTTTTATTTTTCCCTTTGATTTTAAATTGATTTTCATAACCATAAGAAGAATCACTTAAATACCAAACTCCTCCACTTTCTTTTTTATGAATACCTAAATAAGCTGCAAAAGAATCAATACATCTCATAATTTGAGCACCTTCTAGATACTTTTGTACTCCAAGACCTACAACTATTGAAATCTTTTTATTTTCTATTAGTTCAAAGAAGTCATTTATTAAAGACAGAGATACTCCTGTAGCTGATTCATATGAAACAACAGGTCTATTTCTAGTAATATCAAAAAACCAGTCTGATCCTTCTGAATACTCTTCTAAGAACTCTTCATCTTCCATATCTTGCATATGAGCAAATCTACTTAAAAGTAATGCTAATTCATAATCTGTTTTAGGATTAATTTGCATATGAATTTCAGATTTCTTTGCAATATCTGTTTTAATAGGATCAATAGTTACAAATGTTTTATCTTTTACAAGATTATATATATGTGAAGAAGTAACAGAAAAATTTCTACCCCAAACAATGATAATATCAGAGTTAATAAGGTTTTCAATGGGAGGATTAACTACACTTCCTCTTCCTTGCTCAATTCCAACACCACCTCCACCATCACATAAACTTCCTTTTGTTAAAGTAGAACCATATTGTGTAAAAAAGTTTTTACTAGCATTTTGTATTACACCTAAATTACCACTACCTGTATAAAACAGTGTATTTTCAGCTTTTGTATCTTGAAGTTTATTAGTTAAAATTTCTAAAGATTCTTCTAATGAAATATTTTCATTTCCAAATTTTGGACTTTTATGATTTTCTTTTTTTAATAACTGTGCAAAATTAACGCATAATTTTCCATTTGTTATACCAACTTCTTTTGAGCCTTTGATATTACCATCTATAACTTCTGCCTGACATGCATCATAACAATCCATAGGACATGCTACTTTTTTATTTGAATTCAATTTTTACTAACCTTGAAAATGTTTTTACATTTGGAACTAATAGTTCAACTTTATAAGAAGAAATATGTTGAGTATCAGCAACTGTATAAATTTTGTTTATTTTTACATCTGATTTTTTACCATCTAAATAAACACTCATATTTTTTAAATTCTCTACATCATTAATAGGTACAAATATTTCTAATTTTCCCATAGATAAATCTTTTGATTCATATAATAATGTTCCAGGAGTTACATAGTCACCCTCTTTTACAGATATATTTGAAATATAATTTGATTTTTCTATAAGTTTTTTATTTTTGATAGTATCTTTTAAATTCTCTATATTAATAAGCATATCAGCTTTACTAGATTTTAAATTTATAACTTTTAACTTTTGTGTATCTTTTTCAAAAGCTGATTTTGATGAAACTTTATTTAATCTTTTATAATTGTTATCTTCAATTTTAATCATTTCATTAATAAAGCTTAATTTACTTCGTGATTGTGCTAAATCCATTTGATTAACTTTTGAATCTAATTCAATTATTACAGAATTTTTGGCTCTAAATCCTTCAATTTTTGTATTTGAAAATACAACTTTTCCCGAAACTGCAGCTTTTACTTTATAGCTTTCAATTGGTTCTAATTTTGAATAGTATTCACTAGCTATTAAACTATTTACTAGTATAAAACATAATATAAATATTTTCATATAATTTATCCTTATAAATTTATCTCTTTTATTCTTTTTACAACATCTTTTTTAATTAATTTAATATCATTTTCATTTTCTAATTGAAAAATAAGTTTATCTAATGAAGAATCAATTTTAATATAAACAGCTAATATTTTTAACAATTCATTTTTATTTTTTGCTTTTTTTACTCTTTTTAACAAAGGTGTATCATTAGATTTTCTTTTCACTTTATATTTTATAACATATAAATATAAACCTAATATTAATATTCCTGCAATAATACCTAAAGTAAAGAAAATTATTCTATCTTTTATAGATATTTTTTCTATAACTTTTATTACTTCTTTCTCTTTTATTTTGGCTATTGGCTTTTGTATTAATTGATTTGTTGTTAAAACAGAATCTTGTACTACATTAATTTTTATTTCATCACTTTGTTTTAATATAACTGTACGAGTTTTTTTATCGAAATACTCTAAATTGATTTTAGGAATAATAATAGATTTATTTGGAACAATAGAAAATACTTTTGTATATTTCCCTATATATTTACCATTTTCATATTTTGTTTCTATTTTAGGTTTATTTTCATAAACTGTTGCATTATCCAAATTTAGTTTTATATCTGAAATATCATCAATATTTCCATTAGCATTTATTTCTAATTTAAAAGATACAGCTTCGCCTTGTTTTATCTTTGTTTTATCAACTTTTGTTTTTATATCAAAATCACCAATTAAGTTTATATTTGAAGGTAGTTTTTTTATATCAAGTTCTAGTTCATTTGAATAAATTCTTATATTTGACATTTTATTTGAAAAAACAGAAGATGAATCATTTACAAATAAACGTGCGTTTATTTTTAAAGGGTTTATTTTTAATACTCCTTCTTTTAAAGGAAATAATAAAAACTTCAATTCCTGAACAATAAAACCTTTTTCTTCGTACTGTTTTGATTCTTTTAATTGCTTATACCAAAAATTATCAAAGTTTGGTTTTTCAAAAGACAAATCAACAATATTAGGATTCTTTTTATATTTAAAAACTAAAGTCAATAAAAAGTTCTCACTTACATATAACTCTTTTTTATTAACTTTTATTGATAAATCAAATAATGAAGATTTTGTTTTTCCTAAAGTTTTTAAAACAATTTTTCGCTCTTTAGTAAAATATTCTTTTCCATCAATAATAAATTTTAAACTTGGAAATATAAAATCTTTTTGTGGATAAAAAGAATATACTTTTTTTATACTTCTTATAATTTTAGAATTAACTATATTAGTTGAAATAGAACTTGATATTTCATGTACACTATTTGAAGCGATTAAATCTAATTTTGGTAAAACTATATCATTTCCACTAATTGTTATAGAAAAATTTAAAGCCTCACCTTTTATACTATTTTTAGGTAAATCAAGTCGAACATCTGAAAATAATGATGTGATAAAAATAATTGATAAAAATAAAAATCTAATCATTATCATAGTTAAAAATCCAAAGTTCCTTCTATTGCAAAATTAGCCTTTGAATCAAGCTCTGCATGGGATAATACCGCAATTTGCAATCCAAATTTTTCATATATTTCAGATATTCTTTTTCTTAATACAGGGTCAACAACTATTGTCACTTTAGAAAAACCTTTTGTTTCAATTTCATCCAATAATTGTTTAGTTTTTGTAACTAAATTATTAATCTCAGCAATTGAGAGCATAAGTTGAGATACTCCATGTTGTTCTTGTAATTTTCCAATAAACTGTTGTTCTAATTCAGGTTTTATTGTAATAATATGCAAAACACCATCAGTATCTTTAAATTTTTCAGTAATTAATCTAAATAATTTAGATCGCACATGTTCTAATAAAATATCAGGTGCTTTTGTAAATTCTGCAATATCTGCAATTGCTTCTATTATTGTAAGCATATCTACTATTGGTATTTTTTCATGTAGTAAATCTTTACATACTTTTAATAATGCACCATAAGATGTTACTTTCATAGCCTCTTCTACAACAATAGGAAAATCTTTTTTTAGTCTTTCAATTATATTAACAATATCTTGTCTTGTTATAATATCTTCAGCATATTTTTTAATTATTTCAGAAATATGAGTTGAAATAATAGTAGGTGCATCAACAACTGTAAAACCTTTCATTAAAGCTTCTTCTTTTAAATTAGGTTTAATCCATGTCGCATCAAGATTAAATACAGGTTCTTTAACTTTTAAACCTTGTAGTTTTTCATTACCTAATCCACCCATAGCAAGAAGTTTTTCTATTTCAACTTTTCCACTCACTAGTGGTATTCTTTTTAAAAATAATCTATATTCATTTGGAGCTAAACTTGTATCATCTGAAATTCTAATTTGGGGAATTACAAAACCTAACTCTGTAGCAATTGTTTTTCTAATTGCTTTAATCTTATCTAATAATTCTGAATTCCCTTGAACTAATTGTAAAAGTCTAATACCTAGTTTTAGTTCTAAAACTTCTAATTTCATAATTGTTTCAATTGATTGTTCTTCATTTGGAACTGCTGCATGTTTTTTTCTATCTTTTAAAACATCAATATTTTCATTTACTTTAGGTTTAGAAGATTCAGGTTTGAAAAATCTTGTAACTGCATTATCTTTTTCATTATTTATCATATCAATTGTATAACCAATAAATACTAATAATAATCCCATTACTATTAAAATTCCTGAAGGGAAACCTGGAATTAATGAGAATAGAAGCATTCCTATACCAACTAAAATAAGAGACTTACTATCTTTTATTAATTGATTGATTGATTGATTTGCAAATTTATCATCATCCATATTAGAACGAGTAATAATAATAGCTGTTGCAGTTGAAAGAATAAGTGCTGGAAGTTGAGCAACTAATCCATCACCAATAGTTAAAATTGTATATATTTTACCACTTTGGGCAACTGTCATATCATGCTGGAACAATCCAATTAATAATCCACCAACTAAATTTACTAAAGTAATAATAATACCTGCTACAGCATCACCTTTTACAAACTTAGATGAACCATCCATAGCTCCATAAAAATTTGCTTCTGAGATTAATTCTTTTCTTCTTTGTTGTGCTTGTTTATCATCAATAAAACCAGCATTTAAATCTGCATCAATTGCCATTTGTTTCCCTGGCATTGAGTCAAGTGTAAATCTTGCAGTTACCTCAGCAACTCTTGTAGCACCCTTTGTTACAACCATGAAATTTATAAGTACTAATATTATAAAAATAATTATACCAATAACCATGTTTCCACCAACAACAAAGTCCCCAAAAGCTGAAATTATAGAACTAACAGCATCTGGACCATTATGTCCTTCACTTAAAATTGATCTTGTAGTTGCAATATTTAAGGAAAGTCTAAAAAGTGCTAATATTAAAATAATTGTAGGAAAAGTTGTCAAATCTGCTGGTTTTTGAATATATAAAGATATAAGTAAAATAAGTAAAGATAAAGATAAAGAAATAATTAGAAAGAAATCTAAGATACCCTTTGATAAAGGAACGATAATAATCGTTAAAATTGATACAAATAATGCAACAACAAATAAATCTTTAGTAAATAACTTTCTTATATTCATATATTATATTTATCTAACTAACTAAGAAAATTTGCTAAAGATAGTTCATTTGTTTTTTGTATTGTTGAATATAATGCTGTATATGTTAACTCTAAAGATTTTGATTCTAAAGCTAGTTTTGTTAAATCAGCAGCACCTACTTCTTGAGATAATATATTATATTGTGTTAATTTAGAAGATACACTTTCCAAAGAAGATTCAAACATTGCATTTATAGATCCTAAATTTGTATGTGCAACATTTAATGAATCATACGCATCAGAAAAACTTGATTGTTGCTCACCTAAAAGTGCATCTCTTTGCTCATCTGTAATAGCACTTCCATCAGAATCAACTTTATTTAAAGTATTTACCATATCATCAATTAAATCAAAAATACTTGTACGTGCTTCAAATTTTGTACCTGAATCTGAACTTATATTATCTATTTGATAAGTAGCAGGTGTTAATCCATCATTACTATCTATACTTTTTGTTTCTAGTGGAGTAATTAGGTTATCTTCTTTATCATACTTTTCAATTGCTGTATTTGTTGCATTTAATTTCCAAAGTGAACCATCTTCATCAATAATAATATCAGATGCCTTAAAATTTAATGCTTCTCCCATTGTAGCAGTACTTGCTGGATAAGTCATTATTTCATATCCGTTTACACCACGATCTCTATATGTACCATCATCTACTGCAATTTTTCTAGCTGAATTATCGCCATTATAACTTATATCGCCATTTGTATCTTCAGAAAAAGGTTTAACAGATGAGTCTGAACCTGCAAAAAGATATTCATCTTCTATTTGAGTATTTGCTAAAGTTAAAATATTATCTTTCATACCCTCAATATTTAAAGCAATAGCTTTTTTCCCTTCATCACTAGTCGTATCAGTATTTGCTTTTATTAATTCTGTTTTAATTACTTCATAAAGTTTTTTTATTTCAGATATAGCTGAATCTGATGCATCATTTTGTACTGTAGTTCTTTCTATTTGGTATTTAATACCTTCATATGTTCTAATTTTATCATCAATAAGAATTTCTCTAGAATACAAAGTAGAATCATCACTACCCTTATCTAAAATTTTTCCTGTAGAAGTTTGATATGTCACCCTTGTTTGTTCTGCGTTTAAATTAGCCAATCTATATAATGTTTGTTCTGTTTGATTAATCATTGTAAAACCTTTCTAAACATTGATACAATTTTATTAAAATCATATTTTTCATCAGTACCTTGAATTAAAAACTCTCTGATTAATTCTTTTTTAGCCATTGCATTATCAAGTTCAGGATCCATGCCTGCTTTATATGCCCCAACACGAACTAAAACTTCATTTTCTTTTATTAATGATAATACTCTTTTTAACTTTAAAAAGTCATTATAATGCTGTTTATCAACCACTTTATCCATTACTCTAGAAGCTGATTTAAGTAGATTTATAGGAGGATAAAAACCTTGCTCGGTTAATTCTCTAGTTAATACAATATGTCCATCTAAAATTGATCTACTTTGATCAGCAATAGGATCATTCATATCATCACCATCAACTAATACAGTAAAGAAAGCTGTAATTGATCCTTTTTTATTATTCCCAGCTCGTTCCATTAATTGTGGTAATAAAGAAAATACAGAAGGTGGATAACCACGACTTACAGGAGGCTCACCAGTGCTTAAACCTATTTCTCTTTGAGCCATTGCAAATCTAGTAACTGAATCCATCATAAGTAAAACATCATGACCTTTATCTCTAAAAAATTCTGCAATTGCCATAGCAGTAAAAGCTCCATATTTTCTCATAAGTGCAGATTCATCAGAAGTTGCAGCTATTATTACAGTATTTTCTAAATTATTTTCTAAATTATAATGAATAAATTCAGGAATTTCTCTTCCTCTTTCTCCTATTAGGGCAACAATTTTTATTTGTGCATCACAGCCTTTTACTATCATACCCATCAAAGTTGATTTTCCAACCCCTGAACCTGCAAAGATACCAACTTTTTGACCTTTACCTGCTGTTAACATTGCATCTATTGATTTAACACCTGTTGAGAATCTTTCTTCAATGATTCCTCGCTCAAGAGCAGGCATAGAAAGTTTATTAATAGCAGAAGTTTCTTCTAAATCTTTTATCTTTCCTCCTTCATCAATTGGTTCACCTAGTGCATTAACAACACGTCCTAAAAGTCCATATCCACATCTAACAGAAAGACCTTCTTTTTGTAAATATACTTTATCATATATTCTAAACCCTTCAATAAATGAAAAAGGCACTATTGTAAATTCATCATTAGAAATAGATGCTACCATTCCTAATACGATAGATGAATGTTGAACCGATTCTATTTTTACAATATCTCCTACTGCGACTTCTAATCCTGTAGCAGTAATTGTTGTTGTAGAAATATTTTTTATCCTTCCAAAAGCAATTGATAAATTTGTTGAATCAATATTATTAATTAATTTTTCAATATCCATTACATCTCATCGCACATCTTTTTATATAAGCTATCTTTTGTATTTTTCACTTCTTTACACTTAGTAATATATTCATCTTCTTTTATTTTATTTCCCAAAGCATCATAAAGTTTCAAGATATCATAATAAATTTTCACTTCATCATTAGCTTTTAATCTTCGTGTATTTTCTTTTGCTTCAAATAGATAATCAAGAGATTTCTGCAAATCATTATTTTCTTTTGCTTTTTTAGATAGTTCTATTTCTACAAAAGGAGAATATATATGTGCTCTTAATTCTTTTTGTTTTAAATATAATTCATTTATAATCTCATTTGCTTTCGTATTATCCTTTTTTTTAAGTAAATATAGATAATAATCATAATAAAAATCTACAATAACTGGATTATTCTTATTTAACGTAATGAAAGCTAAGTTCATATTTGTATAAGAGAAGAATTTATCCAAAGATAGACTATCTCCTTTTGATTTAAGTATTTGATATCTATATAAAAACTCTTTAGCTAAGACATCTTGATTATCTACCATTTCAACTTTTGCAGAATAATCTAAAGCTTCTTCAATTAATCCTAAGGAATATGCCATTCGCTCTAAATATAAATATATATTAGGATCTCTGCTTGTATTAAAAGTATTCTTAACTTGCATATATCCTCTTTCATATGGTACTTCAATTAAACATTCAAAGAATTTAAATTTTATTGTTTCATCTTCTATTAATTTTTCTAAGGTTTCACTTCTAGAAGTTTTTAATGCTTTATTTAGTTCAAAACACTTCCCTTCATTTAAAAGTTCTTTAATCATTGAAATATTAACTTCATCAAATATTGACTCTATAGACTCATAGCCAAATCTTTTTACAATATTATTTGATATTTTTTTATAAACTTTTTTTGAACGCAAAATTAATTTATATTTTTTATCTTCTTTATCATTTATTAATTCTTGAAGTAAAGCTTTTTGTTGCATTGCTTCTGATATTTCATATTTTGCAGCAATAACTGTAGGTTTAAGTCTTCCTTGTCTCATTAAAATTTCATCTATAAACATTTTTGATTTTTTTGCATACGTACCTTGTGCATAATCATTTATAATATCTTTATATAACTCTTTTGCTTTTTCTAAATAAAAATTTGTTCTATCATACATGAGCATATAGGTATTTGCTAATTTATATTTAAAATCTTCAATTGACTCTTCTTTTGTTGTTTTATTTAATAACTCTTTTAAAATTTCTGCAGCATGCTCTGGCATATTAGCTTTAATCAACTTAGTAATTTTTTGATTTGCTAAATATGAATCATTTGCATAATAATTAATATTGTTTTTTAAAACATTTGAAATTAATACATTTGCTTTTTCATACTCTTTATTATCAATATAAACATCAAATAATTCATCTGCAACAACTGTTGCTACCAATTTATCATTTGTTTTTGCCAAAATTGAATACAATATCTTTATTGCTTTATCATAAGACTTCTGATACTTATAAACTTTTGCAAGCTCAATTTTTCCATATGTTTTTGTAAGCTCATTTTCAAAATTATTAATAATAATTTGTGCAAAATATTTTGCATCTTTTGTTTTATTAATTTTTAATTTTAATTCAACTAATAACATATATGCTTTAGCTAAATCAAATTGGTTTATTAAAGAAGAATTTATAGCATTTTCAAGTAATTTTGAAGCATCTAATGAAAATCTTTTTGATTGCTTTTTTAATGATAACTCAGAGTATAGAAGTATTAAATCAGAATTTAAAACATTAATTTTATTTTTATTTTTATAAGCATCAATAAGTGAATATGCTTCATCGATTTTTCCATCACGTGCTAAATTTTTAGCATTTTCTATTATATCAAAGCCATCACTTATTGTCTGTTTTCTTTTTTCTGAGATTTGTACACCCGAAGAATTTATAAAACTATAATAAAAATCTTTTTTAGAATAAGATACATTTAATAAGATGAATAAAAGTATTAAAATCTTCAAAATTTACCTTTTCTTTTTTAATTCATATACGTAAGAAAATATTTCTGCTAATGCCTTATAAAATTCACTAGGAATTTCTTGTTCAATCTCAATTTGATCATGTAAAGCTCTTGCTAATGCTGGGTTCTCTATTATAGGTATATTATTATCTTTAGCAATATTTTTTATTTTAACTGCGATAAAATCGATACCTTTAGCAATCATTTTAGGTGCAGAATCAACATCATTATCATACTTTAATGCAACAGCATAATGTGTTGGATTTGTGATTACAACATCTGCATCAGGAACATTTGACATCATTCTTTTACGAGACATTTCCATTTGGATTCTTCTAATACGACCTTTTACTTGGGGATCTCCATCCATATTTTTAAATTCATCTTTTATATCTTGCTTACTCATACGTAGAGATTTCATATAATAGTGTCTTGTAAAATAAAAATCCATTATAGCAAAAATAATTATAATAAGTAATATTGCTGAAAGAAAATAAAATATTAACTCTATCATAGAAGCAATAGAACTATTTGTTTCTTGATCCATCATTGCTAAAAATTTTTTATTAGTCAAAAGAAACAATAAGAACATTACAGAAACAATTATTGTAAGTTTTGCGGTAAGTTTTAATGCTTCAATAACTTTTTTAAAACCAAATATATTTTTAAATCCTTTAATAGGATCTAATTTCTGAAGATCTAATTTTAAAGGATTAATAACAAAACCAAACTGCATCCAATTTGTAGCAAATACTAATACTATAATTAATACAAATAATGGTAATAAAGCAGATAAAAATGTCATTACTACAGTATAGGTTATAGAATAATATACACTAGAATCCATATCTTGACCAATAAAATTAAATGAATACATCATCATTTTTTTAATTTCATTCATTGAATATGAAGAAAAGAATAATAGATACATAGAACCTAGGGTTAAAATAGTTGCTCCAGTTACCTCAGCAGATTTATTTACATTACCTTCTTTTTTGGCATCTTCAATCTTTTTATCCGTGGGTTCTTCGGTTTTTTCATCTTCATCAGCCATTATAAACCTTTCTACTCAAATTTTGAAATAAAGTAATTTGTAAAAGCTTCTGTAAAAACTTCCATACCAAGAATTAAAAAAATAAAAATTATTGCAAACTTCAATTGAAAAGTTATAACAAAAGGAGAGAAAGCAGGCATTGATTTTGTTCCATATCCATAATAAATATCCATAATAAAACCAATGAAGAACAATGGTAAGGCAAAAGAGAAGGCAAAAGCAAACATTCTTTTTATTTCATCAATTGCTATTTGTATTCCATCATAAGAAAAAATATCAAAGTTTCCTAAATTGATCATTGAAAAACTTTTTACTAATATAACTAGTGTAACTTCATACATTCCTGTTTGAAAAAATAATACTATAGCTATCCAATAAAGTAATCTTGAAATTAAACCTTCTTGCGATCCAGTAGAAGGATCAAACATTGTAGCCATAGACAAGGCTGTTGCAAAACCAATAAATTCTCCAATAATTTTAACAGATGAAAATATTATATTAACAAACATTGCAGCAACCAAGCCTAATGTTATTTCTGAAATCAATCCAAGAATAAATGTATCTTTGGTTATTGTAGTAGTAATATCAACTAATGGAAATACAAATACTGTTATATAAAAAGCAAATGCAATTCTAATTCTAGGACCTATTGCTGAATGTGAAAAAATAGGCATAAAAGCGACAAAGGCAACAATTCGCGCTAATAGTAGTAGAAATTGATATACAATATCTTCATTTAATAAAGATAAAAATGCTTCCATTACATATAATCTATGTTTCTATCTTCTGATTCTAAGTTTTTCTCTCTTGATTCTAAAATAGTTTGAGTATTAGATTCATTAGTAAATGATTTATCTGAATCTTCTTGATTATTTGAATTTCCATTGCTTTGATCACTTGAACTAAAATCTAAATTAAATTCAGCAGTGTCATTAAATGTTTTATTTAGAGCATTTCTTAAGCTACTTTGATTATCAATAAAAGAATCAAGAGTTGCATGATTTGAAATATTTAAACTAATATTTATACTATTATCTTTGTCACTTTTCATAGTAATTCCAATATGTCCTAAGGTAGCAGGATTTAGATTTATTCTAAATGCAGTGATAGGTGGCTTATAGTTTTCATACATTTTTCGCGCAACATCTGACATCATACTTGACATTTGCTGTCTAGCCCCAATAATTCTAGTTTGTATATTATTAGCTAAAGAAGTGTTAACATTTAAAGAAACATCATCATTTTGCTCATTAACAAAATCATCTAAGACTACCTTACTAGCTTCTATTGATTTTGTTAGTACATTATTTACTTCATTATGTATTGCATTTTTATTTAATATAAGTTTATCAAGTGTACTTTTCCTATCAGTTAAATCAAGTGTATCTTTTTTTATTTCATTTTCTTTTAATCCTACACTAATATCTTTAACATTTAAATCTAATTTATTTGCATTAACTTCAATTTCTTGAATAGTTGTTGCATCTTTTACAGAATTTATCGCTTCTGTCTTATTAGATAAGGCACTAGTATTCATACTATTTTTCAAAGAACCTAAATAAATATTATTCAACATATTTTTTGAATTATTCTGCTTATTAATGACATCACTATTTTGCAATATTTTAGAATCATCTTCATTTATAATCATTTGATCTTTAACAATTTTAGTTTTGTCAATTAAACTATCCATTAAAGATTTAGGCTCTTCTCTTGAAATATTTATTCTTTCATTCTTATTATTATCATTTAAGATAGCTAAATCTTTTGCAAGTTTATTATTTTTAGTTCCTGCCAAATTTTGATCATCAATATTTATATTTTCTATCTTATTATTTGAGTTTATTATCTCAGATATTTGCGTTGTTTTTGTATCAGTCTTTACCGTCGTAATTATCTCTTCTTTTTTTGACAATTCATTTATATTATTCTCTAAAATTACTTTTGTATCTATCTTTAGTTCTGTATTTTTTAATTCATTATTCTTCAGTATTGTATCATCAGAAGATTGAACTGTTTGTTTAGCTTTTATATCTTCAACAATAATATCTTTTACTTCTATTGTCTTTGTATTTTTTTCTACTAATACTTCATTTAATTTATTATCTAATTTTATTATCTTAGATGCATCTATAATTTTTGTATTATCTTCATTTTTTATTGTATCAACACCTATACTTTTAGAATCATCTATTGTTAATATTTCATCTGTATTTACTGTTACTTCTTTTATATTTATATTTTCTTTTCTTATTCCACTATCTATCTTTTCTTCTATTGTATCTTTTTCTATTGTATTTAATTTATTATCTATTTTAGTATCTTCTAATGAATTATTATCTATACTGATTTTTTTTGATTCTAATACTAATCTATTTAATAATGATGTATTTCTATTTGAATTTTCTGTATCTTTATTATCTATTTTTATACTATCTTTATTATTAATCTTTTCATCTATATCTACTGTTACTTCTTTTATATTTATATTTTCTTTTCTTATTCCACTATCTATCTTTTCTTCTATTGTATCTTTTTCTATTGTATTTAATTTATTATCTATTTTAGTATCTTCTAATGAATTATTATCTATACTGATTTTTTTTGATTCTAATACTAATCTATTTAATAATGATGTATTTCTATTTGAATTTTCTGTATCTTTATTATCTATTTTTATACTATCTTTATTATTAATCTTTTCATCTATATCTACTGTTACTTCTTTTATATTTATATTTTCTTTTCTTATTCCACTATCTATCTTTTCTAAAGTAGATACACTTCCTGATAATAATTTATCAAATAATGAGATTTCTTGTTTTACTTCTTTATTTGAGGTAGTAGACGTAGTTTTTGAATCTTTATTACCTGTATTTAGTGTCGATAATATATCTATTTGCTTTGTCATAATCTAAACCTTCAAGATGTCCAATGTTTTAGAATCAATATTTTTATGAGTATTGAATGAGGCAACATTAGCTTCATATGATCTCATCGCTTCAATTAAATCTACCATTTCTACGACTGGATTAATATCAGGATATTCAACGTATCCTTCTTCATTAGCATCAGGATGAGTTGGCTCAAATCGTAAAATTGGTTTTACATCTGATGATACTACTGACTTAACTCCAACACCTCTTAATTCCATTGCTGAATTTTTATCATTATTAGATTCAATACTATTACTATTATTTGTCTTACTTTTATTAAGTAAAACATCTTCAAAAACAACTTGTTGTTTTTGATAAGGGCCACCTTCTTGAGTATGTGTAGTTTTGGCATTTGCAATATTTGCACTAACAACATTAATTCTTGTTCTTTGTGCACTCATTCCTGAAGTAGATACGTTATAACCATCAAAAAAACCCATGATTTATCCTTATATTTGCATATTCATAATTTCTTTATATGCACTAACAGCTTTATTTTTTGTTTCTAATGCTAATTTCATAGAAAGTTCTGCTTCTTCTATTTGTTGTACTGCCTCTTGTAAGTTAGTAACCTTACCTGTAGCAATACCTTCCATTGCTTTGTAACCTTCTATTTGTTCTTTATTTACGTCACCAATTGCATCACTTAGCATATTTTGGAATGATTGATTATCACTAACTTTTTGTTCACTGTTATTTAAAGTAAGTGGACTTATTGAATTACTTATCGAAGATATATTCATTTTTTATTCCTTAACTAGTACTATTCATTTTTTTATTAGAAGAGAGAACTTCTTGAACATTTAGTTCACTTAACATTGATTCTATTTTCTCTTCATTATATTTAAAATCTAATTCATTCTTTTTATTTTCTAAACTAAAAAATGAAATAATCAAAGATAGCATTAAATTTGCAATCCCCTTTAATATAATAGTTACACCCATTATACCAAAAATCATTTCAAGAGGTGTGAAGAGTTCAGCATTTATGACAAAAAATATTACCGTTGCAAAAAAGCCAGAAGCTATAAATAAACGGAATATTCCACTATTTATTACACTTTGAGAAAATCGTTCAACTACCATAAATCTCAAGTCCCAATAACAGTAATAAAGTATTAATCATATAAAGTGCTTCCACTTAGGCATACCTTAATAAATATTTTTTAGTAAATAATTTATTACGTCTTGCAGTTGTTTTGTTGAATCATCATCAAAAAACTCTTTAGTAAATAGTTTTCTCAACCTTCCAGTTGTAGAAATATTAGCAGACGTAGAAACGTTACCTATATATTCTACCATAAAATCTTGATTTAATCTATTTTTCTTAGCTAGTGAAACTAAAGAGTTAGTAATAGTTTCACCAATTTTATAATTTCTTGTATGATTAAAACAAAGCATCAATTTATCTTTATCAAAGGAAAGCATTTTTATCAATGAGTAAACATCTGTTAAAGCGCTAGGATCCGTAGTTGTTAAAGCAATAATATTATCAGAAATAGATAAAAATTCTTTTACAAAATCATTTAATCCAGCTCCTGTATCTACAAGTAAAATATCAAATATATTTAAAGAAATAACATCTTCAACAACTCTTGTAAAGACAAAGGAATTCGAATGCTTAGAATATTGATATCCACTTTTACCTGCCAATAAAAAAATATTTTCATATTGGGTTTTACTAATCGTTTCCGTTAAAGATTTACTACCATCTATATAATCAAAAAATGTATATTTAGGTTTTATATTAAATAATACTTGCATATTAGCCAAGCCTATATCAGCATCTAAAACAGCAACTTTTAATCCACGCTGAGCTAATAAATAAGCAATATTTGCAGTAAAAGTTGATTTTCCAACTCCACCTTTTCCTGAAGTAATCGTTATTAATTTTGTTTTAGAAGTAATATGTTTTTTCTTACGTGTAAGATTAATTAGTTTACTAGCTTGAGAAGAGATACTATTAAACAACAATTATTTCCTAATACATTTATTATTCATAAAACAATCAATTAAAAAAGAAGAATCTGATACGATTAAATCATCAGGAACATTTTGCCCAATTGAAAAATATGTAATAGATTTTTTTGTTTTATGAGCAAATGAGATTAAATTCCCAAAACTTTTTGTTTCATCAAGTTTTGTAAAAGTTAGATAATCAACATTTAATCTAGAATAATTTGCGTAAATTTCAATTAAATCACTATGCTTAACATTTGCAGGAAGAACTAATATTTTTTCAATAGGCAATTCATCTACTTTCTTCTGATACTCATTTATCAATTCAATTTTATCTACATCGTATTGACTAGAACCTGCAGTATCAATAAAAATATAATTACAATCTTTCAATCTCAAAAGTGCTTCAGGTAAGTCTTCTGGTTTTTTTACAATTTCAAGTGGTAATCTCATTATATTCGTATATGCTTGTAATTGCTCAATAGCTCCAACTCTAAATGAATCTAAAGTTACAATACCTACTTTATAATTTTGACCTAATTTATAAGCATATCTAGCAGCAAGTTTTGAAATAGTAGTAGTCTTACCAACACCTGTTGGCCCAACCATCATTATGATTTTTCTTTGATGTTTTCTTAAAGGCACTTCAAACTTAATTGGAATTATTCTTCTTAATACTAATTTGAAAAAATCGTTAATCTTTTGAGGATTAGACTTTAAAGATATAGGTAGTTGCCTTATAGTCTTTTTCATAATAGTATATGTCATTTCTTGATCAAATTCATTTTTTTCAAATAATGTATACATATCAATAAATTCATGAGGTATAGTTAAATCATATAATTGACTTTTAGGTTGCCAAATTGATTGTTTAACTTGCTCTAATGCTTTTTGCATTTTTAAAATTTCTTCTCTAAAATCATATACATTAGCTTGCATAGGTTTATTTGGAGGGGTAGCTTTAGTAATAGTCTGTTTTGTATATGTAAGATTACTATTCTTATTATCATCTTCTATTGCAACAACAACTTCATACATATTTTTCTCAAAATCATTGGCATTAGATATTTTTTTTGTAGAGATTACAATTGCATCTTCACCACATTTTTCTTGTGCTAAACGTAATGCTAGAGTAGGTGTTTCTCCTAAAAAAGAAAGCATATTCATTGTAGTCTTCCATCTTTATAAATTTTTTCTATTTGTCCATCTTCTTTTTTAATACGAATAAATTCTTCATTTTCATAAATAATTTTTCCTTTTTTCTCAATTTCCAAACCACCAAATTTAAAAATAACTGACTCTTTTTTATATTCTTTTACATCTTTTTGACATATTATTGAATTTTTATTTATATAATGAGTTGAAATATATTCATTATTTTGAACTTGATTTAAAGTTAAAGGAATACATGCTTTTTTTAAAACAGGTACATTTACTAATCTTAACTTTGAAGCTTTAATTTTTTGTTCAAAGCCTATTGAACTTTTAGAGATTAATACATTAACTGCAAATACATTAGTTGTTAAAAATAGAATAATAAAACTAAGCTTTAATATCAAAGATATTTCCCCCATTAACAGCTGTAATATCTTCAACAAGTTCTTTATACATTTGTTGGACAGGCAATACAATTGATGCTAATCTCTTGTTTAATTCATATAATTTTTTTAATTCATCTTCTAAAGAATCAACTTTTTGTCTATATATATTAACATCTACACCTTCTTGTATTTTTAAAACAAGTTCTTGATTTAATTTGGCTTTTAATTCTGTAATCTCATTAATCATATAATGTTTTTCATCATTTCTATTTAATAAAGATTCATGCTTAGCTTTTTTAATATCTTCTATATCAAGCTCAATAGAATTTTGTAAATTCTTAACAAGTTCAGACATTCTTTGTATTATTTCATTTATCATAAAATTCCCTTTACTTATTATTCTTACTTAAAAAATCATATAACATATCACTAATTCCAAAAGTACCTGATGAACTATCTGCAATATTTTGTAAATACATACTTTTTATAATATCCGAACCAGGGCCATCTCCTGCTATTTTTGTAGACTTTAAAGAAACATCCATTATTTGATTTAAGAAAAATGATTCAAATGAATCTGCAACTTCTCTTAATTCCTTATCTTCTAAATTATCTGTTTTTAAATTATTAAAATCTTTATTTTGTAAAGTAGAAATATCCACTAAATTATTACTATTTATTTCCATTATTCCAACCTATCGAAGAAACTTTCTTCATCTAAAATATCATCTTGATTATTTTGAGCAAAAAATCTCATTTCAACCCTTCTGTTATCTGCTGCATTATCACTTTTAGGATGATAAGAACCATATGCAGAAACCTTTAACACTGCAGGATCAATTCGATTTTTTATTAATTCTTTTACAACAGATATTGATCTTAAAGCCGAAATATCCCAAGCATCTCTTGGTATTGTTGTGTTTCTTATTCTATTTGTATCTGTATGTCCAATTATTTCAATATTAAATGTTTGAGGCATTGTTCTAATTACTCTTGCTATTTTAGAAATAAATACTTTTGCCGCCGGATTAGTTAAGTTATATTCTCCATCTTCAAACATTATTGTTGAAGGAATATCAAGAGTAAACTCATTTTTTCCTTTTTCTATACTTATTTCTTCACTTTCATTATCACTAGAAGCATTAACATCTGAAATTAATTGTGAGACCTCTTCAGCTGCATCTTCTGTAGTACTTTCATCATCTTCAAACGAATCTGAACTACTATTATCTGTAGAATTCTTTTCACTTTGTTCTTCAACTGATGTATTTTTATCGAGAAACCCCATTGCTTTTCTCATAACTTCAAAATATTCTTCTACTTTCTTTTTATCCATAACAGCCATTGATAATAAAAGAATAAAAAATGTTAATAATAATGACATTAAGTCACCAAATTGAACTAACCAACCTGGTAAACATTTTTCACATTCTGGACATTTGTCTTTTGCCATTATTTAAATCTTCTATTCTTCTACATCAGTTAAAATAGAGTTCAACTGCATTTTTATATTACCAATAGATTCTTCAGCAGCAATCATTGATGATCCTAAAATTATTACTTCACAAGCAACAGCTTCTTTATCATGCTTTTGAGATAATTTACTCTCAACAACACCTGCAAATAAAGTTCCAATTAAAGCACCATACATGGTAGTTAATAAGGCAACAGCCATTGCTGGTCCAACAGCAGCTGGATCTGATAAATTTGCAAGCATTGCAACTAAACCAACAAGTGTACCAATCATCCCCATAGCTCCTGCTGTACCACCTATATTTCCAAACATTGAAATCATTCTACCATGTCTTTTTGACATATGTTCTAATTTTGTTTCTAGTAATGGAGTTAATACTTCAGCTTTTGTACCATCTACTAAAAGTTGAAATGCTTCTTTAAAAAAAGGGTTAGTTTCTTCCATTACTTTTTGTTCAATCTGCATAACACCATGCTTTTTAATTTCTGTAGCATAAAAGATTATTTTTTCAACTAATTCAGGGAGAGGTTCTATTTTTACTTCATTCATAGCTACTTTTAAAGCAGGCGTAAATCTTTTTAAATCAGAAGCTTCAAATTGACCTGCAGTTACAGCAATAGTACCACCTATAACAATTATCACAGATGGAATATCAAGATATGGTCCAAATCCAACACCACCAAGAATAATAGCTAGAGCGACAAGACCCCAACCTCCACCTAATCCACCTGCAGTACTTTTATCCATAAATTACATTCCTATTTGATTTAGTTTAAAGTTATCATTACCAATATTTTTAATTTTAAGACCAAACTTACCCTCAACAATAACCGCTTCACCTTCACCTATTTTAATTCCATTAACCAATATTTCTAAAGGTTCATTAACCATCTGCTCAAGTTCTATTATTTCTCCAATATCCCAACTTAAGACATCTTTTAATAAAACTATTTTTGTTCCTAACCTAACACTAAGTTTTAATTTAACATTATATAAGAGTTCTAAGTTCTTAGGCATATTCATATTTGTTGTATTTAAAGGAGACTTATCATCAACTTTATCAATTATTGTTTCTTCTACTAAATCATTAGATAAAATTTCTACTTTCCCTCCTGTAATAGAAGATATATAAGGTAAAATTCTTTCATCAAAGCAGATAATAATTGGTAATTTATCTTCATCTAATGAAATTGTAAATTCATATATATTCTTTTTAGAAGATAACACTTCTCCTTCTAATATTACAGAACTTTTTACTACTGATTTTAATGAAGAGACATCAGAGAAACCTTGTGCATTTACGGAAGTACAAAAACTCCCACAAATATTTGAAATTATTTCATTCACTGCATCAGTAATCTCATCATCAATATGTTCTTTTAAATCGCCCATTCCTCCAAGCATTAAGTATTCAAATTTTGTAGCACTTATAGTTGGAATATAAAATTTCCATGTTGATGAAATATCTTTAAAGTCAAATATTACAGTAGCCTCGATTACTTGAGAAGAACTATATTCTTCAAAGTTAAGTTCATGTACTGTTTCTACTTGAGAACTTTTCGATAAAAGTTGCTCTAATGTATTTGATAATTCATCTTTAAATATATTGGATAAATCTGATGCCAATTAATTAAACCTTATTTTTATTTTCTAATTCTTGTAAAATATATGCTTTTGCTTTCATCATATCCTCTGTAGGATATTTATACTCAGCTTCACCTCTTGTAACTTTTACAAAAAAGTCTTTTGAACTTTTGTTGTAACCAAAACGTACATTATCTAAAATAACTTCATTTTTATCAAGAATTTGTTCTTTCCCTAATGTTTTTTTGTATTCATCATCAGGTATAACTTTATTCTTATCATTAACATTACTAATCTTTTGAACTTTTTCAATATTATTTATTCGTGCATTATCTATATTTGCTACTTTACCAATTTCCATAATATCCCCTTTTTAAAAAGTTACTATTAGTAAATATTATAGCACAAAATAAATAAATTATTTAAGAAATATTTTTTTATATAAAATAAAAGTTTAAAGTGATTCTAAATATTCATCAAAGCCAATTATTCTAAAGTCTATTAAAGAATCCAAATAAGGTTCATTTATATATTGTTTAGCACTTGATAATTTCAACTCTTGTATTAATTGTACTGCTGTTAGAAAATTTGCATCTTCATCATTTAGAATAGCTTTAATCAAAGATATTTGAACTGAAGCATCATTATATCTACCTGATTCTAATAATGCTGCAACCATTAAATACATAGAGTACTTATCTTCTAAATTATATTCTAAACGAAGGTAATCTAATATTTTTATTGTCTCATCTGAAGCATTAAAATGTAAATCAATTAAAGCTTTAGTCCTAAGATAAGATGGACTATTTTTCCCTGGCATATCAAAATCTGCTTTTGTAAATAATCCCAAGCCTTTTAGAATATCCACATAATATTTTGTTACAATTAAAGGACCTTGTAAAAAATTATTATTTAATGTTAAAGGAATATTATCTTGAAGACGTGAATAGTATGAAAAATCATTCTCATTTTTATTTCTTTGCACTAATCTAATTAAATAAATCAAGGGGTCTTTATGATACTCTTCTAACAAAGGATGAAGCATAATATCTTCTTCATTATCTAATTTTTGTAAAAAATCTATAGATTTAAAAAATATTGTATTAGAATAAGATAAAAATTTATATGACGGTTTGTATTCTTGGTTTATAAACAATTTATAAAGTTCTTTACCAAAATAATTATATAAACCATCATTTGTTTTTATTGTTTTTTCAATATATTCTTTTTCTTTAACTTTTATTTTTAAACTCTTTGCTGTAATTAAAGTCATACTTGCATATAACTTATTCCCAGGATTTAACTTATAAGCTTTTTCAAAATATTTATATGCATTATGAAAGTCATTTATTTGAGCATATGATAAAGCTAAATTATAATAAACATAAGATTTAGTATCTTTTTTTAATAATTTCTTTAATTTTACAACTCGTAAAATAGGATCTTCTCTTACGATATCCAAAAATTTCGCATTATATTCTACCATCTCAGTTAAAGATTTGATATTATCTTCAGAACCAAAAATAAATCCTCTTGCAGAATCATAAATTATTTCTTGTGTATCAGAAAAAATAAAAGGTGCAAAATAGAATATATAATCAATCTTTCGCTCTCTTCTAAAGTTAACAACAGAATCTAAATACTCTTTTGGAGTATACTTTTTTTTATTAAAATACATTTCTAAAGGAAGTTCTAAATTAGCTTTAAAATTATGTCTTTTTTTATTTATTAAGTCTAAATTATCTTTTAATTGGTCTATATTATTTGATTTTAAATCAGTAAAAACACTAAACCATAGAACCTTATTTAATCTATTTGGATTTACTGTAACTTCTTTTGCTTTCTTTAAGAAAATATCAGCCTTCTTATAATTCTTCAGTTTTAAATATAATAATGCTTTTTTTAAATCTAAACCATAATCCATTGATTCTAAAACTTCTAAAGACTTTTTATACTCTTTTAAAATTATATATGTATCAGCAAGCATTCTTTTAGAATGTTCAGATAAATTTTTAAACTTTTTTGTGATATTAATAATTGTATTTAGATATTTATTATCTTTTGATATTTGATATAAATAGTAACATGAAGATATATATGAGAAGGTATTATCATTTGCATTTAATCTATTTTCATATATTTTATTTAAATATACAATAGCATTATCTACTGAATTCAATTTATAATATGCAATGCCAATATTTAGATAAGAAGGAACTTCTAAAATTTTTGCAGTTTGTTCAAAAATCTCAATTGATTTTTTATACTCATTTTTACTTAAAAGTAAAACTGCCTTATTAAAATCTACTTGTAAACTTAAGTTTTCATTTGATTTTTTTAATTTATTAAATTGAAATATAATCTCGGGTTGAGATTCAATTAAATCAATTTTTGCATATAAATTACTATATAACAAAGTAAAAGCTAATACTATTTTATATATCAAATTTATCTTCAATTTATTTTCCCTATACCATTGTATTTACTTGTGCATAAAGTTCTTCATTTCTTTTTTCTAATTCATCAATTTTATGTTTTTGATTCATAGTTTCTAAACGTAATTCTTGTAAATCAGTTCTTGCAACTTGTAAATTATCATGACTTGATTTAAGTATAGAAGCACTAGATTTCATTTGCTTCTCATATTTTTCAATAATTCCTTCAAGTTTTTTCAATTCTATCTCAACTAAGTTTTTCTCTTCATTAACTTTTTTATAAAGAGATTTATAAACATTTGCACTAGAAAAGAAATAAATCAATAAAACTACGGCAATTGTTAATAATAAAAAATTTTCCAAATTTATCCTATTTCTTAATAAATAAAGTAGACTAAATCCTACTTTATTTAAATATTATCTTTTTAAACCTATTAGAGTAGTTAAAATTTCATCAGCTGTTGTTATTGATTTAGCATTTGCTTCAAAAGCTCTTTGGAATACCATAAGATTAACTAAACTTTCACTTAAATCAGCAGTACTAAGTTCTAAAGTTTTACCTTCTATTTTTGCAGCTTTATCATTATTTAAGTTATATATAGGGTCACCTGATTGAGTAGTCTTCGCAAGTAAATTATCCCCAATTGCTTCTAATCCAATATTATTTGTAAATAATGCAATTGATGCTTGTCCAACAGCAATTTCTGCTCCATCTTGAGTCATTGTAATTAAACCATTACTATCAATAGAAAATTCACCAAATGCAGAATCAGAAATACCTAAAGTATCTAGTCTTAATTGTAATGAATTTTGAGATGATGTTTGATCTACTTTAGTAACCATTTCAATGAATTCAGCGCCAGCACCAGCCCTACCACTTAAATCATTGTTTTTAGTAAGTGTTTCTGCATTTGTTACATCTTTTAAAGTTGTACTAAATTCAGCATCATAGTTTGTATCTAGTGTTCTTATTACTAAGTTACCATTAATATTAACAGCTTCAAGATAATCAGTCAAGGCAGGATCTAAATCATTTGTTCCTGTCGAAGGTAATCCATCAGATGTTCCATAATTAAATGCTGTAACAAAATCATCAATATTAGTTATTCCTGTAAAAGAAACTGGTGTCGACTGAAGAGGAGTACCACTATCATTAGGTACAGGAATTGATTCTCCTGCATCTTTATCATAGATTGATATTCCAAAAGTAAAATCACTTGCACCATTATCAAAATTTAAATCTGTAGTTTTATAAACATCTTGTTGTTTACCACTAATTAATTTCGCTAAAGCATCTTTTGCTGATTCAACGGCTCCTGTTCCACTTCCTGTAACAGAATTAACACTAGTTTGATAATCACCTTTGATAGTTGAACTTCCTGATACTTCTCCTACTTCAGATATTATAAATTCATTTCCTGGTATTAGTGATTTTATTTGAATAATACCTTTCATCATATCTGCTGTACTTGTAGATAAACCAAATGTATCATCTTCTTCTAATGTATCATTTGTTGTTCCACCAACTTCACTTGACATATATGCAACTAATCCTGATATTTCAGAAATTGTATCTGCTAATCCTTTATATGTTGCAATTTTACTTGCTTCCTTATCATATAATGCAACTTGTGCTTCTGTTAATGTTCCTGTTGGGGCACCATAAGTAGCTTGATCTGCAGCAGAAAGGTTATCAAATATTTCTTGTTTTAAGTCAGCATCAGCAGTAGTTGATACATAAGATTGTGATATTTTATTTCCATCTATATATACATAAACTTCATCACCTTCTTTACTAATAATTGAATCAGATCCTGTCTCAAAATTTATTTCAGATTTTTGAGCAATTGATGAGATTGATACTCCATCTGGTGTATCTTGCAATTTTTGTAACCAACTTGTATAATTACTAATCGCTGCTTCTACATCAGATATCTTTGCAGATTTTGTTTTTAATCCTGCTCCTGAAAATACAGATTCATCATCAGATATTGCACTAGCTGCATAATCAGTCGCTTTTGCAGTAATTGTTTCTACATAATTTGAATGGGATATTATTTTTGAAGATAAAAGTTTAGTATAATCATTTGTAAACATACTGATATTTGAATTTGTTGAAGTTACATCATTATCTGCATCAATTGCAGACATTGCCCAACCTTGAACTTCATTCCCATTTGCGTCTTGAAGTGTTCCGTTTTCTCCCATCCTAAAGTTACCAGCTCTAGTATAGTAATTTTCTGTTGTTCCACTAGCACTTGCATCTGTAACAGTGAAAAAGCCATCTCCATCTAGTGCTACATCATAAGATACACCTGTTAGTTTTAAACTTCCTTGAGTATATAATTTTTCTGCATCTAATACTGTAGATCCTTTACCAATACCATCTTGGTACATTTGATCTGCAAAAGATATTCTTGAGGCTTTATAACCTACTGTATTAACATTTGCAATATTATTTGACTCATTGTCTAAAGCTGTTTGTTGTGACGATAATCCTGAGATTCCTGTCCAAAGTGCTCCAATCATGATTTATCCTTTTTGAATAATGTAGTGAACATTAGATGTTCATATATTAATATTTAAATTTAAATTTAAATACTAATATGAAAACATACTTGTTTAATTAATTTCATTACAGTTATTAACATTTCATCCGAAATTGTGTCAGATTCTGAATTTATTTCAAATACTTTTAAATAAACAAATAAGCTGGCAAAAGATGTATGCATACTTAACCTACTTAACTCTAAAATATTACTAACTAATTTATTCATTTTATAAGAGGAGTCAATCCTAATACTTTTAGATTATCTACTCTTTGAAGTACACTATCAATTATCAGCTCTTGTATAAGAAATATCACAACCGATTCTATCTTCAAATCTTACATTATTAGATTTATGTCCAACTGTACTAACATTTGCAACGTTATTTGATACTCCACCTAAAGCTTTTTCATATGTATTTAAACCAGACAAGCCATTCCAAAGTGAAGAAATCATTATAAATCTTTAGAATATTTTTGTAATCTGAGAAAATGGAATATCAATTAATTCATCAGAATACACAGGAGAACTAAGTCCCGCTAATTTATAATTATGATCAGTTACTTCAGTATTAGTAGAGTCTAAAACAACTAACGAACCATCCTTAATTATAGGATCACCTGGACTATTTAAAGCAATTTTACTTCCATTTTTATTTCCATTTGCATCAATAATTTCACCAGCAGTATTATAATCTAATAAAATATCATTTGAACTATCATCTGGATCCGTTAGTTTAATTTTATTTTCAAGATAAAGCATTTCTTGAGCTCTAACCTGAACTACCCCATCAATACTTTCAACAGATGTTACAGTATAGGCTTTATTAATACCACTTTCTCCAATATTACCATCTTCTATATTTTTACCAATAATATTAGATGCATTAGTTAATGCTGTTTGAGAAAAAGATTGTTGCAAAGATTGCATTGCAGTAACCATTTCTTGATTTGTATTAATTGTTGACATTTGCATTTGTGTTGAAAGCATTTGTGCTGAATCAGTTGGAGAAGTTGGATCTTGTAATTTTAACTCTGTAATCATAAGTGTTAAAAAATCATCATTTGTTAATTCATCATTACTTACTGAATTAGTATATGAATTACCATCTACTCCAGTACTTGAATTAACTTGTATATCTGTAGCCATTATAAACTCCTATATCATATTCTCTTCAAAGAAATATCTTACAACATTATCTGAATCCATTGCATCTTGAACTCTTACTGCAAGTTTATCATCTATTACAATTATATCACCAGTACCAATTATACGTGAATTCACATATATATCACCACCAGAACCAGCAGGTTTATTTAAAGAAATTATATCACCACTACTTAGTTTTAAAAACTCTGCAATACTAATATCAGAATTACCTAACATTACATCAACAAGAATCTCTGTATCAACTAATATGTCATAATCTCTTTCACTAATTTCCATTTTTACACTTTTAAATAAATTATTTTAATATATTGTATCATAATAGTAGAGTATTTGTAATTAAGTAATTTAAATTATTTGTTCATTAAGTAACCATATCTAATGTTTCAAGCATTGAGGCAACTTTTGCTTCTATATTACCATCAAAATTTCCTAAATCACTAGCTATAACAACACCACCTGCTGATACATTAGCATCTTGACGGAGTTCAATAAAACTTTCTAAATTTAATTGATCTTTTAATATTTCATAATCCTTTGGATTTAAATGAATTTGAACTTTTGATGCAGTTTTAATCTTTTCTAATAAATGTGTAATAGTTTGTTTTGCCATTTTTGCAGAATTTTCGCCAACTTCTATACTAATTATTTTTTGAGCAATAGAAATAGATGTTTTTAAAAGTTTAGCTTCCATTTGAAATGTTGCTTGTTCAAAAAAAGCAGCATAATGTTTTAAATCTTTTATAGCTTGAACAACTTGAGCATCAACATCTTTTCCTGATATACCATCATTTTCAATATTTGTAACTTTTCTTGTAAGTTCAGATAATTGATTACCCAAATTTCTAACTTCAATAAGTAGTGGGTCTACTTTCCCGTTTATTTCTCTATCATCTAAAATTGTATTAGAAGTTGTAGGTGTATTAGTTGAAGTATTATTAATAAATGTTCCTAATTCATACTTTTCAACTTTTGCATTTGTATTATTATTTACAACTTTTGCATTTGAATATACGTTATTACCTGTCATTATTCATCCATATCTCTGTCAATTATGCCATCTTCGATCATTTTTTGGGCAACATCAAGCATTTTTCTTTGTGAATTTTCTATATCTTTTATTTTAACTTTATTAAGCATTTCAAACTCTTCAATAAATCTATCTCTAGCTCTTTGAGACATTGCGTTAGTAATTTTTTCCATATCTTCTTCTGGAGCATTTTTCATAGCAACAGCAACATCACCTGTATCAACATTTTGAAGAATTTTCATTATATATTCAGTGTCAAGATTTAATAAATCTTCAAATACAAACATATTTTCTTTTATTTTAGTAGCAAGAGAAGTATCAATACCATTAATATTTTTTAATATATCTTGCGATTTAGGTCCTAATTTATTAAGCATATCAGCAACAACTTTTACTCCTCCAACATCTACTATAGAAGAGAAGAGTGATTCTAACTTTTTCTCTAAAACAACTGAAATTGTTCGTACAACATCTGGGGAAACATCTTTTATTGTTGCCATTTGCATAGTTACTTTTACTCTTGTTTCTTCTTCAAGTTGCATTAATACATCAGCAGATTTTGTTGAATTCATATGAGATAAAATAACAGCTATAGTATGAGGAGATTCATCTTTAATAAAATCTGATAATTGTTTTGGATTTATTGCATCTAAGTATGTAAATGATTGAGAAGCTAATTTCATTCTTGAAAGTTTTGCTAAAACTTCATCTGCCTCACCTTTACCTAAGGATTTATATAGAATATCTTTTGCAAAATTATATCCACCTGAAGTAATAAAACTTTTTGATCTTGTATATAAATGAAATTCTTCTAAAATAGCTAATGAAATATCTTTATTAATTGATGAAATTTGTGTAATAGCTGTAGAAATATCTTCAACTAATTCTTTTGGTAAAAATTGAAAAATTTTTACCGTCGATTCTTCGCCAATTAAAACAAAGAATCTAGCTACTTTGTCCATCATTGACATACCTTTTAGTAAATCATTATTTTCAGACATTATCTATTTCCTACTTTAAAATTGATATTACCTTCAGAAAGAAGTAGTTCAATCATACTTGCAATTTCTTCTGGTTTATTGTTGATCTCTTTATCTAATTCTTCTATAAATACTTCATATTTTGTAGCAGACTCTTCATCTAATCCTTCTATATTATTTATAATTTGACTTTTGATTTTTGACTTTAATCTACCTTGTGCAGAATCTAAATCAAATTCATTTGAATAATCTTCAAAATTGTTTTCACTATTAGCTTCACTACTTTTTTCAGCGCTAACATTATCCCCTAATATTACAACTTCATGATTTACAATAAATTTTTTATAAAAAATAAAAAGTAAAATTGCAGCAATTAAATATTGGAAATATTCACTAAACTCTTTAAGTATAGATTTTATCATAGTAAGAGTATCAACAGCATTCCCATCATCGATTGCAATAACATTACCATTTTCATCTACTTGCTGTTTAATTTCATCTAAAGATTTAACTCCTAAAAACTTAAAATCTCTTACTGTAATTTTATCTCCTCTTTTCTGCTCATATCCTATTGTATCTTCAACAATAGATGTAATAGAAGACAAAAATTCTTCTTTATTTTCTACATCATTTAAAACACTAGAATCAAAAGTAACTGCCGCATTTATTTTATTGATTTTTGAATAATTATTATCTTTTTGTTTAATTATTTTTTTTGATATCTCATAATTTGTAACAGTATTTGTTCCCTCACTATTGGAATTTGTAACTCCTGAAGCATTTGCATTTCCTGGTTCTTGAATATTATTATCAACACCGGCTGTACCCCCTGTATTAGCAGCTACACCTTGAGAATTTGAAGTATTTTCTATTACTTGCTGTGCTCTTATTGTCCCTTCAGGATCATATATCTCTTCTTCTATATTCTTTTTTACAAAATCTAAATCAACATTTACTCTAGCAACAACTCTTCCTAAACCAACAAAAGGTTCTAATAATGCTATAATTTTTTGTTCATAATCATTTTCTATTTTATCTTTATATTTGTTTTGATTTAAAGATTTAATATTATCCATATCATCTGATGACTTTTGAAGTAAACTACCATCTTGATCAATTAATTTAATATTTTCTTGTCTTAAATTAGGAACAGCAGATGAAATAAAATTTTTAATTCCATTAATTTGTTTTTGTGTTAAAAAAATTCCAGGTTTTAATGATAAAACAGCAGATGCAGTTGTATCTGCTTTCCTTTCAGTAAATATAGTGTCTTTTGGAATTGCAATTTTTACACTAGCTCTTAAAACACCAGTTAAAGACTCTAAAGATCTAGATAATTCACCCTCTAAAGCTCTTAAGTATTTGACTTTATTTTCAAAATTTGTAGTACCTAAAGAAGATTTCTCAAATATTTCCCAACCTACGTGTTGACTAGTTGAAGCTTCGCTTGTAACAAGCTTTATCTTAGCAATATTTATAAACTCTTTTGATGTTTTTAAAGTAAGATTATTACCATTCCCAATTACAGAAAATTCAATCCCTGAAGCTTCTAATTCATCACTTGCAAGCATTACTTGAGATTTTGTTAGATTTGAGGCAATTGTATAATTTAATTTTTTATCTTCAGCTTTGATATTTGAATAAACTAACAATCCAATTAAAAGAACAAATAATAGAGAAAATCCTCCAATTACAACTGCTCTTTGTGCAGGATTTAAATTATTTATAAATTTTACAAGTTGATCCATATATCATTTATCCTAATTAATTTTTAGCAGATGATTCAATTACTGATCTAAATAATGTAGAATCTTTTTTTATTGCTGTTTGAACAGCATCAAATAAAATCTTATTTTTTGACATTTCACTCATTTGTGCATCTAAATTTACATTATTACCATCATTTTGTTCTTCTAAGCCTTGCACTTTAATTAAAGATGGAGTAGATATATTCATGTTGTTATTAATATTAGAAAAATGGTTACCTTTTGTTTGAGATAGTTCTAAAATTGGTGATTGTACATTTTTTAATTCATTTTCAAATGTTAAATCTTTTGTTTTATAATTAGGAGTATTAATATTTGCAATATTACTTGATATAACTTTTTGCCTTTCAGCTCTAAAATTTAAATTATTAAAAAGTGTACTTGTTATATTACTTGCTTCCATTAGTTAGTATTACTCCCTATTTTATCAATAACTGTTCCATTCATTTCATCAATAGTTTTAATTGCTTTTTGAGATTGATCAAATCTTCTATGTGCATCAATTAATTCAACCATGGCTGTAACAGAATTTACATTAGATTTTTCAATTGCACCTTCAATTATTAAACCATCATTATTATCATAAATAGCAAGTTCAGTATCATCTTTTAGTTTAAAATTATTGCTACCTACTTTTTCTAAATTTGAGAAAGGTATTTGAGTAACTCCAATTTGTTCTCTTACATTATCATTAATTTCAATAGCTTCATTATCAGCATTTAGTATATTATTACCATTTGAATCCACTAAAAAACCATCTAATACTTTAAATGCTCCATCTCTAGTATAAACAATGTCTCCATTTTTATCTTGTAATTTAAAAAAAGTATCGGGTTGTTCTAATGCGAAATCTAATTTATTACCAGTACTTGTAATTGGACCCACTTCACTATCAATATATTTTGCATCAATTTTAGGAATATTATTGGTAATAGTACTTATTTTTGTAGGAGTGAAATCTTCAGTTTGTGCTCTTTGTAAATAGTAATTAAATGTTGTTTCAGTTAAACCATCTTGCTTAAAACCACTAGTATTAACATTTGCTAAATTATTACTTATCTGATCTAAACGATTTATTTGATTAATCATTGATGCAGCTAATGGATATGTACCTTGATTCATAATTTACCTTTTATTTTCCAAATTCATCTATTAGTTTATCTAAATCATCACCAATTAAATCATGATTTGCATCCCCTGGGATATGTTTTGCTACTGCAATTTCTTGAGTTGAGCCATCATCTTCAAATAAATTATTGAGATATAAAGATAATCTTCTAATAACAGACATCACTCTTTCTATTTTTTGTCTATTAATATCATTAAATTGCATTAATTCCATAGCTTCATAAATTTTCTTATCTTCTGAATTAACAATAGAACTCATATCTTTTAGATTATTAGACATTTCAATAGATAATGTTTTCTGTGTATTAAACACCTCAATATTTGGGAATTTAGTACTTAATGAATTTAATAATTCTAATTCTGAATTAATATAATTCTCAAAACTTTCTATTTTATTTCTAATATCACTATTATTATCTAAAGCTAAACTAAGTACATCAAATATTTGAGATACTTTTTCTTCTGAATCATTTGCAACTTGACTTAATTGGTTTACTACTTTTGTATCATTATCAGCAGGTAAAGGGAAAACACCTTCATTAATCTTTGATCCTGCCCAATTTTTACCAATTTCTTCTTCATTATTTGATTCAATATTAACTTTATTTGTAGACTCTACAATACCTTCTTCATCTGCAGATACATCATCAAAACTTTTAGGAGTAATATCATTAGTATCAGTAACTTCACTTGATTCTAATTTACTATCTTCATTACTAACTTCTTTTTCATTTTTATCAGTAATTTCTAATTCTTTTAGTAATGCATCAATATCATTATTCTCTAAAGTTTCATTTTCAGTTTTTTTAGGCTCTTGTATTTTGACATCTTCATTTTGAGAAATTAATTCTTCAATCTCATCAGTATTAATAACAGAATTCTTTTCTTCTACAACTGGTAGTTCTTCCTTACTATCTGAAGCATCATCCTCGATATCTAAACCATTCATTAAAGCTTCAATTTCTTCTTGACTCATACTCATACTAAAACCTTATATTATTTTTTTAATACTCCATCAAGCTTTTCTTTTAAAATCTCTGCATTAAAAGGCTTAACAATATAGTTATTAACACCTGCTTTAAGAGCTGTTATAACCTCTCCTTTACCACCTTCGGTAGTAATCATAATAATTGGTGTCTTCATATGTGTACCCTCAGATCTTGTCTTTTGCACTAATTGTAAACCATTCATATTAGGCATATTCCAGTCTGTTAAGATTACATCATAATGTGATTCGCCAAGTAATTTCCAAGCTTTAACACCATCTTCAGCTTCATCGAATTCCTCTTTTTTAAAACCTAATTGCATGACTACGTTTCCAATAATTCTTCGCATGGTAGAACTGTCATCAACTATAAGAATTTTCATTACTTAACCTTTTTATTTAATATTACTTTAAAATATAATATATTATATATGATTTGTTTTAAATTTTCACTTAATAAGAAGAAAACAGTATTTATAATTTATCTATTTTTAATTGTTGTTAAAATATAATAATATATTATATAAATACTCTAAAGGAAAAGTTATGATTCGAGGACTTTACACTGCAGCAACTGGTATGAACTCTATGCAACACCAAATTGATGTAACATCAAATAATATTGCAAACGTAAATACAACAGGTTTTAAACAAGATAGAGCTGAGTTCCAAGATTTAATGTATGAAACATTAAATTATACAGCAGGACAAACTTCGCAAACAACTAGAAATCCTACAGGTATTGATACAGGTCTGGGAGTTAGAATTTCAGGTATTCAAAAAAATTTTAGCGAAGGTGATTTAAAACTTACTTCAAATACCTTAGATTTAGCAATTGAAGGAAGTGGTTTTTTCCAAATTACACTTCCAAGTGGAGAAACAGCCTATACAAGAAATGGAGCTTTTAAGCTTAATGAAGAAGGGACTATTGTTAATGGAAATGGGTATGAATTGTCTCCTGAAATTGTTGTACCTGATAATGTAACAGATGTTAGTTTTGGTACAGATGGTATTGTATCCGCAACAGATCCAACAACTGGAGATACAGTTGATTTAGGACAAATAGAAATAGCTGATTTTATAAATCCTTCAGGACTTACTCCTTTAGGTGAATCATTATATATGCAATCTGAAGCATCAGGAGATGTTCAAACAGGTAATCCATTAACAGACCAGTTCGGTGGAGTTAGACAGGGAATGATTGAGTTATCGAATGTAAAATTAGTAAATGAAATGGTTGATTTAATTACAGCACAAAGAGCATATGAAGCTAATTCTAAATCAATTACAACAACAGATAGTATGTTAGATACAGTAAATCGATTAAAAAGCTAAGTAAATAAATAATATATGAATTTAGAAGAATTAAAGAGACTTCGAGAAAAAAATTTTTCCGCACATAAGAAAAAAAAGAAAGAGTATTACTTAAAGAAAAAAGCATCTAAAAAATCAGTGAGGAAAGAGATTGATTACTCAAAAGAATTAAATGATGATAACTTTGTAAGTAAAATAAAAGAAATAGCAAAAGCTCAAAAAATACATATAGATAATAGAAAAGAATTAATTGTTGCAAAAATAAATGAGTATAAGAATAAAAAAAAAGAATATTATACAGAAAATAAAAAGAAACGATTAGAATATGATAGAGAGTATAGAGAAAAGAAAAAAGAAGAGTTAAAAAAGTATAGAAGAGAATATTATCAAAGAAATAAAGAAAAAATATTAGCAAAACAAAAAGAAAAAAGAAAATCTTAAAAAAAGAGTGAATCATGGCAGAAGAAGAAAATATACAAGAAATAGATGAAGAAACAAATATTTCTTTAGATGATGAGATAAAAACTCAAAAAGTCTCAAATGATAAAAACTCTAATGAAGACCAACTTGTAAAAAAGAAGAAGATACCAATCCTAAATAAAATATTATTTTCAGTAGTAGGATTTTTATTTTTAACATTAATTCTAGGAACAATACTTTTTTTTATGGGATTTTTTCAATCAGAAGAAATAAAAATCAAAGAAACTCCTAAAGAAGAAAAAATTAGTGTAAAAACTAATAGCTTTAATATAAAAGATATAAATTCTAAAAAATTAAATAAACAACTTTTACTACTAACAAATAAAAATATAGTTCAAGAAGAAGAAATTAACAAAAGAGAAAAAGAAGAAGAAGCCAAAAAGATTAAAAGAGAAGAAGAGAAAAAGAAGAAAGAGGCTTTAGCTTTAGAAGAGGAAAAACTAACTAAAGAAAAAGAAAATTTAGAAAATAAAAAAATAGAATTACAAAAACAGAAAGAAGAACTTGAATTATTAAAAAATCAAGCAATCGCACTTAGAGATGAAATGATTAATAATAAAGAAGAAATAGAAAAAAATAAGAATAATGTTGTTCAAGTTAAACCTAAAATTAAAAAAGAAGTAGCAATAATTAAAGAAGATAAAGATGAATCACTTAAAGAAAAAAGTGAATTTGTATCTTTAATTAATGTTGCAAAAATTAAAGGTGAACTGTATAAATCATATCTAGATAAAATTACTAATATTTACAGTGATATAAAACTATGTAGAGATGACTTAAATAGAATTGAAATCTATTATGGACCATTTAAAGATGATAAGAAAAGAAGTGAAATATATAAAAAATTACAAGAGAATGGAATCATAAATTCATATGAAGTTGAATTAACAAAAGAAGAATTTTCTAAAAGATGTAAGTACTAAAAAACTCTATGAGTTTTCTAATATAGCATATGCATCTTTTACTTTAATTTCTTTTTTTAGTATATCAACATTTAAAATATATTTATCAAATAAATGTGGTAATAAAAAAGTTTTGGGTAAATCTTTTGATACTAAAGATTCATCTGTAGTAACTTCTAAATAATCACTAACAGGGTATCTATGTATATCTTTAATTGTACCTAATTTTAAATCATCTTCATAAACCGTACAACCCATTAAATCAAACCAAAAGAACTCATTGTCTTTTAATTGACAATTTTCTCTAGTTTGTTCCATAGATGCAAAAAGTTCTTGATTTATAAGTTTTTTTGCTAGGTCTACATCTTCATAATTTTCAAATAAAATCATATCTCTATTTGTATTATATTCAATAACTTTTAGATTTATTTTTCTATTTGTTACAAAGATTGCGTCTTTTTTAAATTGCTCAGGGAAATCTGAGTCTATATGAAGCTTTAAATGTCCTTTTAAACCAACAGCTTTCCCTAATTTTGCTACATATATATTACTATTCATTTTATATCTACTTTGCTACGACTTGTATCTTGTATGATACACCGTCTTTTGCTTTACAACCATTTGCCATAGTTTTTAAAGCATTAATCATATTACCATTTTTACCAATAAGTTTACCAATATCAGAACTATTTGCTTCAACTGTAATTTCAGCAAAAGTATCATCTATTAATTCTTTAGTAACAGTTACATCTTCAGGTACACTAACAATAAGTTTTGCATAGTTTTTAATAAAATTAGTAATCATAGCAATTAATCAACTAACTATTTTGCAGCTAATTTAGCTACTTTTTCAGAAGGTTTAGCACCAACACTTAACCAATAATCATATCTTTCTTGGTCAATTTTTAATACTTTTGGTTCTGCAACTGGGTTAAAGTAACCAATTGATTCAATCCAACCTGAATCTCTTCTTTTTCTTGAGTCTGTTACAACGATTCTGTAAAATGGTTTTTTGTTTCTTCCCATTCTTGTTAATCTAATTACTGTCATGTTTTTTTCCTTTTATTTATATACTTTTATTATAGTATTGAGGTCTAAACTCTAATTAAAGTGAGTTCACAGCTCAACACTATTAAATCAAATTACTATCTTGGTATTTTAGGCATTCCACCAGGTCCCATTTGAGACATCATATTTTGTAAGCCTTTCATTCCACCTTTTGATGATAATTTCTTAGCCATTTTTGAAGCATTTTTAAATTGCTTTAATATTTTATTTATTTGTACTTCTGAAAGCCCTGAACCTTTTGCAATTCTTTTCTTTCTACTTGGATTCATTAAAGATGGTTCCATTCTTTCTTTTTGAGTCATAGAACCTATTAATGCTTTTATTCTTTTAATCTCATCAGAATTTTCAAAATCCATATCTTTTAATGGTCCAGCCATTTGTGAAAGACCAGGAATCATTCCAATAATAGATTTCATAGAACCTAATTTACTCATCATTGCTAATTGGTCTAAGAAGTCATTAAAGTTAAATTCACCTTTTTTAATCTTTTTAGCTACTGCTTTTGCTTGTTTTTCATCAATAACAGCAGAAGTTCTTTCAGCTAAACCTTCTATATCTCCAAGTCCAAGTAATCTTGAAACAATTCTATCAGGAATAAATACTTCAAGGTCTGGCATTTTTTCACCAATACCAATAAATCTTAAAGGAACACCAACTTGTGATGCAATTGATAAGGCAACCCCGCCTTTTGTATCTCCATCATATTTAGAAAGAATAACACCATCAATACCAATTTGCTCTTTAAATGAAGCTGCAGTTTTTGTAGCATCGTGTCCTGTTAAAGAATCCGCAACATAGAAAATTTCATCTATTTTAATCGCATCTCTAACATTTTTTAATTGAGTCATTAACTCTTCATCAATTGCAAGACGACCCGCAGTATCCACTAATAAAACATCATAATGTTCTTTTATAGCTTTTTCTTGAGCAGCTTTAGCAATTGCAATTGGATCTTTTTCATTATCATCAAAATAAATATCAACTTCAACTTGTGCGGCAATTTGTTTTAATTGCTCAACTGCTGCAAGTCTTTGTAAATCGCCAGCTGCTACTAAAACTTTTTTATTTCTTTGTTTTAAATAGTTAGCTAATTTACCTGTTGTTGTTGTTTTACCAGAACCTTGAAGCCCTGTCATTAAAATCGTAGTAGGTGGTGTGTTTGAATAAACAAAACCTTGATTACCTTCAGTTGTTAATACTTTAGTTAATTCTGTTTTTAAAGCACTGATAAATGAGTCTTGCCCAATACCAAGTCTTTTTGTTTCAAGCTCAATTGCTAATAATAATTCTTTTGTAGTTTTATGATGAACATCTGCTTTTAATAAAGATTTTTTTAATTCAACAATTGCTTTTTTTAATGAAGCAACATCATCTTTATGTCTTATTTTATTAACAGCATTTTTTATCGAACCGGTTATTGAATCAAACAAAGCCCTACTCCTAGATTTTTTTAATTTTGTGGATTATACTTTTTTAATACTTCAAGATAGGTTAAATTTGTGTTTATTAAGATTAGTTTTAGTTTTAGTTTTTTAGTTTTTTTCTACAAAGTCTATTTTATAGGACTTTGTAGAAATATTTATTTATATTTTAACTTAAATTTTAATTAAATTCATACACTTTAAATTCTCTAGGTTCTCTAGCTTCGAATACATAGTCAAATATTTTAGTGATTTTTGAATGCAATAATACTCTAGTAACATTACTAGCAGTTCTACCATAAATTGCATCACCAATAATTGGTAAACCAACAGAATTAAGATGAACTCTAATTTGAT
Source organism: Poseidonibacter antarcticus (assembly GCF_003667345.1). Lineage (NCBI taxonomy): Bacteria > Pseudomonadati > Campylobacterota > Epsilonproteobacteria > Campylobacterales > Arcobacteraceae > Poseidonibacter > Poseidonibacter antarcticus. The sequence continues at coordinate 62,809 of NZ_RCWF01000007.1, read as the reverse complement.
GTGTTCTTCCAGATTCAATAACAATCTTGATTTTTGATTTGTTACCTTCTACTAGCATTGGATAAACAGTTGATTTAGCTGGTTTACCTTTTTTTACATCAATTTTTGATTTAGCACTACCTCTATCTTTTGTTGTTAAAATAGGTTTATCAATGACAATTTCTTCAATAACCTTACCTTCAACAATTGCAACATATTCTTTATAAACTCTGTTTTGTTTAAATTCTTTTATTGCTTTTTTCTGAAAATCTTCATTTTTTGCAAACATCATAACACCACTTGTTTCTTTATCAAGTCTGTTAAGCAATATTGCATCAGGATATTTTCTAGCAACTTCATCTGCTGTTAAAAATGCAGGTTTATCTACTACTAAGATATCGTTATCTTGAAATATCACTTTTATTGGAGCAATATCTTTTACTACAAAAGTAACATCTGCACTAATTTCACCACGTGCAATCATTACTTTTTTTCCAGCAACTCTTACAAGTCCTTTATCTATTAACTCTTTTGCTTTAGAATTAGAAATTCCTTCTTGCATTGCTAATAATTTGTATGCTTTATCTCGTCCAGCCATTTATTTCCTTTATTATGGGATCTAGTGAACCAATCTTTTTTAAAACTGGTTTTTTTAGATTTTTAATATTATTTAAATAATCACCTAATTCATCATTTTTTATTAAGTAATAATTTTCAATACACTCAAAAAGTGGTTTTTGATTAAATATATTCATTCCACTTACTATTTTACAATTAAAATATGCAGGTTCAATTGGATTATGTCCACCAATTTTTTCAAATGCCCCACCTAAAATAACAAGATCTGAAATAGCAAATATATTATTTAGTATACCCATTTTATCTACTAAAATTATATCTGAATCAAAGTCTTCTTGTTGTGAATATTTATGATAAGTAAAAGACTTACCTTTTATATACTCTTTAATTAATAAATCTACTTCCAAAAATCTTTCTGGATGTCTAGGAACGATTACTAGTTTACCTTGACTTCTTTTATATGATTTTAGAATTAATTCTTCTTCATTTTTATGTGTACTTGCTGCTGTAATTAATACATCATCAACTTTTTCTAAAACTTCAGTTACTACTGGCATTTGTGCTAATTTTATATTTCCAATAGTTTCAACATTCTTCGCACCTAATTGCTCTAATCTTTTTTTATCAATATCACTTTGTGCAAAAACTTTATCAATATTCTCAAATATTCTTTTATAAAGAAAAGAAAATCTTTTATAAGAATTATATGATTTATCAGAAATTCTTGCATTTATTAAAAAAGTTTTTGCACCTTTTCTTTTTGCTACTAAAAAAAGCATAAACCATAATTCAGCTTCCATAACAACTAGAACTTTTTGTTTATTCACCCAAAATGGTAAAAATATTTCAAAAGGTAAATATCTTACATTTGAAGTACTTTTAAGTGCCTCTTCATATCCTGTATTTGTAATAACTGATACATTTACATTCTCTTTATAATAATCTATTAAAGGCTTAATAGCTTTTGTTTCACCCATTGAACAAGAATGAAACCATATTCCATTTTCATTAAACTTTGGATTATTTTTTAAAAAGAATTTTGAGGGAATTGCTTGTCTATATTTTGGATTTCTTGATTTAAAAATTAAATAAGGTATTGCTAGTATATATACTACAAACAAAAGTAAATAGTAAAATACACTAAAAAGGCTCAAAATTAAGCCTTTTGTGTTTGTTCTTCTATTTCATCTTCTTTATAAAGAATTCTACCACAATGTGGACAGTTTACAATCTCTTCTGATTTTATAACTTCTGCGTATGTTTTATCATTAATTTTCATATGACAACCATAACATGCTTGTTTTTTTACAGGAACAACAGCAGAATCTTTTGCCCATCTTTTAATTTTTTCATAGAATGTTAAAATTTTATTATCAAATTTCTCTAATAATTCACTTCTTTCTTGATATACAAGATTTCGTTCTTTATTGATTTCTTCAATAGTATTATCAACTGCAACTTGAATATCTTTAATAGATTCTTCTTCTTCAGTTAATTGTTCTTGTAATTCTTTAAGTGTTTCTTCTTTAGACTCACTTAATGTATCTAATCTATTTATTTCTTCATTTGCGAAAGTAATTTGTTCTTTAGCAATTTCTTCTTCTAATTGTAAAGCTTTTAACTCTTTTTCTGTTTGAATATTATCATTCTTCTTAGAAATATCGTCTAACTTAGATTTTAATTCACTTAAGTGAACATTATTCTTACTTCTTTTAGATTTGATATCATCAACTTCTAGATATAAAGCATTTATTGATGCCTTAATATCTTCTGCTGTTTCAACAAATGTTGCAAGTTTTGCTTTTTCATTTTCGATTTTTGGTTCGAACATGCTAATTGATGTATCAAATTTAGATAATTTGATTAAATCCTGTAAATACTTATTCAATAGTTTCTCCTTCTATAAAAAAATCAAATGGATTTTTTGAAGCTGTTATTATAGCTTTTAATTCATTTTTTTTCAAATATTCTGAAAGAAGTCCCTCTAGCAAGTTGCTAAAGTGTCTTTCACTCTCATAATGTCTTATATCAATTAATGAAATACCTCTAGCTTTTGCTTCCATTGCATCATGATATTTTATATCACCTGTTAAGAAACAATCTGCTTTTACTTCACTAATTAAAGACATCCCTGCACCTGTAACAATTGCTACATTTTTTATAAAATTGTTACATTTAACGGCTTTTGTAGTTTTTAAATCCAATTTTTTTGATACATATTTTACTAAATCATTAAACTTCATATTTACATTTGCATAAGATATAAATTCATCTGTATTTTCAATTTTAAAACCTAAAATCTCACTTACTACATATTTATTTAAATGCGTTTTATCTATATTTGTATGCATTGAAATTAAAGCTATATCTTTTTTAATTAATTTTTGTAATAATTTAGTACTATATGAATCATAATTAATTTTTTTTAAAGCTGAAAAAATCAAAGGATGATGGGTAATAATTAAAGAATTGTCTTCAACTTCATCAATTAATTCTTCATCTAAATCAATACTAATATATACTTTTTTTATTTCATCATCTAAAGAACCTACAAGAAGTCCACTATTATCCCATTTTTCTTGATATGAAAAAGGTGATAGATCATTTAAAAAATTGTATATATTTTGTACTTTCACTATTATTTATCTACCTATTCTTTTTAGTCTTTCTTCTTCTTGACTTTTATATAAAACAGCACAACCTTGAGATAATTCTCGTACCTTTAAAATATAATTTTGTCTTTCAGTTACTGAAATAGCTTTTCTTGCATCTAATGTATTAAAAGCATGTGATGCCATCATACATTGATCATAAGCAGGAAGAGGAAGTCCATTTTCAAGACAAATATTACATTCTTTAAAAGCATCATCAAAATGTCTAAATAACATTTCTGTATTAGCTATTTCAAAGTTATATTTTGAAAATTCATATTCACTTTCTTTATGAACATCTGCATAAGTTGTAGTTCCATATTTATTTTCATTCCATACAATATCAAATACAGAATCAACACCTTGTAAATACATTGCAAGTCTTTCTGTTCCATATGTAATTTCAACAGCAACAGGATCACACGCAATTCCTCCTACTTGTTGAAAATAAGTAAATTGAGTAACTTCCATTCCATCAAGCCAAACTTCCCAACCAAGTCCCCATGCACCTAGTGTTGGAGATTCCCAGTTATCTTCAACAAATCTAACATCATGCTTAGATAAATCTAAACCTAAATATTCTAATGATTGAAGATATAAATCCTGAATATTGTCAGGACTTGGTTTAATTAATGCTTGAAATTGATAATAAGCACCTAATCTATTTGGATTTTCTCCATATCTTCCATCAGTTGGTCTTCTACTTGGTGCAACATAAGCTGTTGACCAAGGTGTTGAGTCTAAACTTCGTAAAAGTGTTGCTGGATGAAAAGTTCCAGCACCAGCTGGAATATCATAAGGTTGTACAATATTACATCCTTCTTTTGCCCAAAATTCTTGTAATTTTAATAGAATTTGTGAAAATGTAAGCATCTATTTAATCCCTAGTGTTAATTTTGTTTTGATATATTTTTGATTTTAATAAAAAGTAAAATCAGTGCTAATAAAATAGCACTAATTTATATTATAAAAGTACTTCTACTTCTTTAGAATCTGTTTCAACTTTTTTAGCCTGAACAATTCTATCTTCTTTTAATTTTACAGCTAATTCTTTATTTGTAATTGCGAGAATTTGCATTGCAAAATATGCTGCATTAATAGCACCTGATCTTCCAAGTGCAACAGTACCAACAGGCATACCAGCTGGCATTTGAACAGTAGAAAGCATTGCATCCATTCCATCCATTGCTCCACCTTTCATTGGAACACCAATAACAGGTTTAGTTGTAACAGATGCTAAAGCACCTGCTAAATGAGCTGCCATACCAGCAGCTGCAATAAATGCAATAGCACCTTTTTCTTCTGCTTCTTTAATATAATTTTTAGTTCTTGTTGGAGATCTATGAGCTGATGAGATAATAAGTTCATAATTTACATTAAATCTTTCGAACGTATCTGCACAGTGTTTCATAATTTCATAGTCAGATTTACTACCCATAATAATTGATATAAAATTCATTTTTATTCCTTGTATTTTCTATAAAGTCACGATTATATCAAAAAGTATCTAATAGTTTAATAATCTTCGATAATTTCAGCTTTTCCCACGATTTAAATCTATACAATGTTAAAGAATCATTATCATAAATGAACTTGGATAAAGACTTCGATTCATCTTTAATTTTTATTACTTTTGTGTAATTATAATACTTCACTCTTTTATCAATTTCTTTGTCAGTTGATAATACAATAGTTGGTATCATAAAGGCATCTGATATATGAAAAGTTGATGTATCCGTTGTTATAATCGAATCCATTTGAGAAATAATATAAATAAAATCATTTATACTCTTAGATTCTTTAGATAAATTTACATATCTATCATCATCAATTTTTGTATCAATATTTAAAGTTGAAATAATAGTATAATCATCAAATTTTGTTAACATTTTAGTTAGTATTGAAGAAGCAATATTTTGAGGTATTGTCTTTTTTACACTTGCTGAAAAAGGATGAAATAAAAGTATTTTTCCTTTTGTTTTTAATAAATTTATTTTATTTTCTAGACTTTTTGAGACTTTAATATTATCAATACTTAATTCATTATATTTTAAAGAAGAAGGTATTTTTTTATAATCTAATCCAAACTTATATAACCACGCATCAACATAATTTAAGTTCTGAAAATAAGATGATTTTTCAATCACAGAACTATTATCAATAAAATAATCATAAGTAAAAAATTTCTTACTTGTAATACTTAGTGGCAATACTTCATTTATAAAATTCTGTTTAAGATAAATTTGTCTATCTCTTGAATAAAAATTGTTATTTGATGCATTTATATATAAATCCATTTTAACATTTTTAAAAACTTCTTTTAATTTATCATATAAAATTCTAAGTGCTGTTGATGCACTTATCATTTCACTAATACTTTTTCCAAGTCTGCCAATAATTACTATCGATACTTCATCTTTTTTCTTAGATACTAATTGTTTATATAAATCAACTTGTTTTGAATCATTCAATAAAGAAATTATTTCTTCTTTATCTTTTATAATATTTTTTTTTATATCTTTTTCATACTTAAGAGATTTTAAATATTCATTCTCATTAGAAATTCCCAATTCAATAGGGAAATTTGCTAAGCTTTTAATTTTATCTTCTTTCAAAAATCTTGTAGTATATTTTACTTTATCTACATTTTTAAAAACTTCTTTTAAATCCTCAAAATCATTTTGAGTTGAGATATAAACAGTCTCGTTCTCTAAGTTTGATGGCATTTTAAATTTGTGGTAAGCAACTAAAGTACCATCAGTAGTTTTTATATTAATATTTTGGGAAACTCTAAAAAAAATCATTGTTTTATTAAATACCTATATTTCAGTATTTTCTGTTCTTAATATTGTTAAATAAGGCAATGTACCTGGTAATTGAATTTTATTAGTATTACCACTATGAACAGATTCCATTTGCTTATTTGTTTCAGTTAAGATTTTTTTGAAATTAATATAATAAATTCCATCTTCTTTTTTGTAAATTTTCCCAATTTCGTTATCACATTCAACGATTTTTGTATCTTTTGGAGTGAAAATTTCTATATCTTGATTTGGATAAACTTTATACTTACACATAAAATGCTTTTCATCTTCTGTAATAAGTCCAGTAACTTCATATGAACCTTTTGATAATGCATATTCATGATTTTGAGAATCCAATTTATCAAATGGTCTATGAACTAAATAAGCATCTGTAAAACCTCTATTTTTTGTAGTATGAAGTTCTCTTTGATATTTATCGGCATCAAATGTATTGGCATAATAATCATCAATTGCTTCTCTATATGCATGTGCTGTTACTGCTGCATAATATGGAGATTTAGTTCTACCTTCAATTTTAAGTGAATCAACTGCACCTGAATCAAGAATTTCTTGAATATGCGAAGCTAAGTTCATATCTTTTGAATTAAAAATATACGTTCCAACACCTGGATCTTCTTCAAGTCTAAATAATGTACTTTGATTTTCACTTTCTGCATATAACGTATAATTAAATCTACAATCATTTGCACATGAACCTCTATTTGGAACTCGTCCACTTTGAACAGCTGAGATCAAACATCTTCCAGAATAAGCAAAACACATTGAACCATGCACAAAAATCTCTATTTCCATTTCTGGTAAATGCTTTTTAATTTGAATAACATCTTTTAATGATATTTCACGTGCAACAACAATTCTTTTAACACCCATATCCCAGAATACTTGAGCATCTAGATAATTAAGAACATTAGCTTGTGTTGATAAATGAATATCAATCTCAGGTGCTATTTCTCTACATAATCTAACAACACCAGGAGCTGCTACGATAAAAGCATCAGGTTTAAGTTCTGCCATCTTTTCAATGTGTTTTTTTAGTAAATCAATTTGTGAATTAAAAGGAAATCCATTGATTGTTGCATATACTTTTTTTCCACGAGCATGTGCATATTCAATCCCTTCTTTAAATGTCTCAAATGTAAATTCTTTACCTGCTCTAATTCGTAAAGAGAAGTGAGAAACTCCAGCATAAACTGCATCTGCACCGTAGTTTATTGCAATTTTCATTTTTTCTAAACTTCCTGCAGGTGATAGTAATTCTACTTTGTTATTATTCATAATGTGTCCTTGGTAATATTTATAATTTATTAATATTTGTTAAAAGCGCAATTATACCTAAATTTTATATAATTATAATATCAAAGTATTTTAGTCAACTTTAAAATTAATAATATATAATAAATAACTATATTATACAAAGGAATAAAATGAAAAAGTTAATAATATCAAGTATACTAGTAAGTAGTTTTTTAAGTGCTTCTTCCTTAGAGACAATTGGTGTGGATGTTTCATATACAGATTCTAATGATGAAATAAAGAGCATCACAATAAAAAGAGAGAAACCAGATAATTGTAAAGGTGTTAAATTTAATCCTAGCACTATTTTAGGTGGGAATTTAGTAGATGAAAAAGTTCCCCAAGATTGTAAAAAAAGTTTTATTACTTATTTAGGAAAAGTTTCTCCAATAAAATATTCTCCTAAGGTTGAAACTTATGGTGAAATTGAAGTTTTAGATTTTATTGACAAAGCAAATGATAATGAAAATATGCTTTTAGTTGACTCACGAACTGTAAATTGGTATTTAAATCAAACAATACCTAGTGCTGTTAATGTTCCATTTATTCACTTGAATAAGGCTCAATATCCTGATGATTTTGTTGATGCGATGGATATATTAGGTGTTGAAATTACAGATGACGGTTATGATTTTACGAATGCAAAAGAATTATTACTATTTTGTAATGGAGTTTGGTGTGGACAATCACCTCTATCTATGAAAAACTTAATTGCTATTGGATATCCAGAAGAAAAACTTAAATGGTATAGAGGTGGAATTCAATCATGGTTAAGTTTAGGTTTCCCGACAATTAAACCAAATTAAAAAAGAAAGCTTCTTAGAAGCTTTCCCATTCATCGTCATCATTATTTGATACTTTTGATTCTATTACCCTGTTCACTGATGTGTTTACTGTAGTTTTAGACCCTTTATACTTATCTTCTTTTATCCTAGTAATAGGAGTGGCTTTTTCTACTTTACTTTTATCAGCTATAACATTATCTTTTTTTATTTGATCTAATGCAATAAAAACTTCCTGAGTAGATTTATCTAACTGTTTTGCGAACATCGTTAAATTATCATTATCAGCGTCATCTTTACAAGTTTCATTTATATATTCTTGTACACTACTATGTACAAGTTCATGACTATGTTTTAAATTCTTCCAATTTATATTTTTTGTAAATTCTTTAGCGTTTTTTTCTTGCTCTTTGATCCATTTTCCTAAATCACAATCACTAGATTTAGTTACCGACCAAGAAATATTAGTTGTTCCTATTTTTTCAAAATTTGTATTTTTGAATTTAATATGATCATTTTTTAATTTAGAAATTTTGAATACCAAATCAATATCTGAAATTTCATTTAAACTTGATTCATTAAAATTTGCTCGATCTGCTATTTTTAATAAATTCTCAGATAGTCCTGAAACTTCATTTGCTAAATTACTAATAGTAGTAGCAGAACTTGCATTAACTTGAGTTACTTGATCTAAGGTATTTATAGCATCATTTATTTGAACAATTCCACTTTCCTCTTCAATACTTGCACTTGATACATCTTCAATTAATTCTATTGTTTGAGTAATTTTTTCATTAAGGTCAGTATATCCACCAATCATATTATTGGCAATAACTTTTCCCTCATTCGCTTTTAACGTTGCTGTTTCAACAATACCTTTAATTTCTTTTGCAGCTTCTGCTGATCTATTTGCTAAATTTCGTACCTCTTGTGCAACAACTGCAAAACCTTTACCTGCCTCTCCTGCTGTCGCTGCTTCTACTGCTGCATTTAAAGAAAGTATATTTGTTTGGAATGCAATTTGATCTATTACTGTAATTGCATCATTAATTGAATTAACTTGTTTATCAATATCATCCATTGCCTGTGTTGTTTTCGAAGCTAAATTTTGACCTTCATTAGATGATATTTGTAAATCATTTGCTAAAGAAGACATTTGATGTACTTTTTGAACATTTGATTTAACAATTGAAGTTACCTCTTCTAATGCTGCTGCCGTTTCTTCTAAAGATGCAGCTTGTTCATTTGCTGAACTTGATAAATTATTTGCAGATGTAGATAAAATATTGGTATCAGTATTTAATTTTTTACCACTTGAAACAATCATTGATAATAATTCACAAACAGTAACACCTATTAATTTTGTACTTGAATTAATAGAAGAAATAATTCCACTTACTTCACTAGAAGCTTCTTTTCTATCAAATGTAAAATCTGAATTTCCATATCTTAGTAAAGTATTATTTAATACACTTAAATTCTCATTTGTTTTTTCAATCATTGAATTAATTGAATTTCTTAATTCTTGAATTTGTGGATTATTAGAATTTTTCTGTACTTTATATACGTAAAATCCATTATTAACTTTAGTAATTACATCATCAACTTCTTCAATTACTTTTGCATCTTCAGCTACACCATCTTTTAATTTACGGATATAAGCATTAAAACTATCAACTAGTTTACCTACCTCATCATTAGAAGATTTTTCAATTTCGTTAGTATTTGAATCATTTTTTAACATATTTTTTATAACTTCATTTAAATTCCAAAGTGGTGTAATAATTGCTTTATTAATTAAAAATGAGTAGATTATATATACTAATAATATTGCAATCAATGAAAAAATTATAATGCTTATTATAATATCATTAATTTCTTCTGAAGTATTTTCTTTCATTAATAAAATATCAGCTTCAACATCATCAATATAAACACCTGTTCCAATTACCCAATCCCAAGCTGCGAATTTCTGTACATATGAAAATTTTTGTTGTTCTACATCAAATCCAGGTTTTGGCCACATATATTTTACCAAGCCACCTGATTTATCAGCATTTGCAACTTTTGAAAATTCTTTAAATATATATTTCCCTGTCTTATCTTTAATATTTGATAAATCTTTTCCATCTAAATCATGTTTAATTCCATGCATTATCATTTTTGGTGAAGAATCATTAATCCAAAAATATCCAGTTTTACCATATCTCATTTGACTAATAGTTTCTAAAGCTTCTTTTTTTATTTTTGAAGAAACATCTGATACATATTCTCCAGTTCCTATTACCCAGTTATATGGTTTAAATAATTTAACAAAAGATACTTTTTTCTGTGGAGTTTCAAATCCAGGTTTTGGCCATACATAGTCAACAAAACCTTCATTCTTTGCTTTTGCTAAATCTGCAAATTCTTTAAATATTTGCTTTCCACCTTTATCTTTATAATTAGTAAGATCTTTACCATTTAACTGTGGTTTAAAAGGATGCATTACTATAACAGCATTTGTATCATTGATCCAAAAATATCCAGTTTTACCATATCTACTCTCTTCTACTATAGTTTTTAATCTATACTTAAGTGCATCTTCTGATAAAACACCTTTTAATTTTTCATATTCAGCTTGTAAAATTGAAAATAAAAAATTTGTTTGTATTTTTAAATTATCTTGAACTTCTAGTTTTATCTTTGAGATTTCTGTTCTTTTATGATAAGCATCTACTGTTTTCATTGCTAATGAAATATAGTTTTGTAACTCTTTTTCTTTTTTTTCATAAGCATTCTTTTTATACTTTTCTACATTTTGATCTGAAAATTGATTTATTGAATAAATAGAATCAATTGCAATAGATAAAGATATAAAAACTATTGTAATAAGAGCCAATAGTAATAACTTTACTTTTATAGAGATATTTGAAAACATACGTTTCTCCGTTATTTATTGTTTAAGTAATATAATAGTAGCTATATTATCTTTAATTTAGCGAATCATTATTATTATTTTTTAATAATAGAAAAAAATTAAATACTTAATAAATTTTTATCTATATCTTCAATAATTGATATATCTAATTTTTTATCATTCGCTAATTTTTTTAATATATTAATAGCTTGATTATGAGAATAAGCATTTCTATAGTTTTTTTCACTACATAAAGATGTATAAATATTTAAAGTAGCTAATAATCTATCTTTTAAGCTTAAGTCTTTTGCCTCTAAATTATAAGGATAACCAGAACCATCTAATAATTCTTGAATTTTACAAGTGCTAAGAGCAATATCATTAAAGCCCATAATATTAGTTAATGTTTTTTTACTATGATAAGGATAGGCTTTTATATCTTCATATTCATTTATTGTTAATTTATCACTTTTTTCTAATATATTTAAAGGAATCAACAGTTTTCCAATATTACATAATGAAGCAGTAATCATAAAAGTAAATTTATCTTTATGCTCAAATTCATAAAATTCACACATTTTTTTAGCATTTTTTACCAAAGTTGATTTATTATCTAATATATCATTTAAAACACTTGTTATTTTTAATACATCTTCAAAATCTAAGACTCTTGTGAAATCATGCAGATTATTAAATATAAAATAAATAATATCATTTTCATTTTGAATATCTATCCAAAAATCTATCTTAGAACTTACTTCTAAAAATGCATTTACTATATTTTCATCAAAAAGTATATTTGAATTTTCTTTTGCAAAAGAGATTATATCTTTTCTATTTTCAATATCTTTTTTTGCTAAATCAAACTCTTCATCTAATGTTTGTGTAAAAAAAAGTATTAAAGAAAGAAGAGGTATTTCTTTTTTCTTTAATCCAAAAGGTCCAAGACCATCATATCTTTCTCTTTGATATTTTAATATATTATTTTTAGCTAATAAAAAAGGAAAATCTTTTATTTTCTCTTCACTTAATTCATAATAAGCCATATCTTTTTTTCTTACTTCATTTAGTGCAATATCATGACATAAACTATAAGCACATAAATCAGACATCTCTTCTGGACTAAGATTTAGTTTCTGTCCAATTTTCAAAGATAAAAAAGCAACATTTTTTGAATGTTTATCTGATGTATTACTATATTGTGACTCTAAAAAATCTAATACGTGTGACGTTGATAATAAGAAATTGTTTAAATTGAAAACTAACTGTTTTTTCTTATCCATTTATTCTTCTTCAAATAATGAACTAATTGCTTCTACACTTCTATCTGTCATATCTAAATCAATATGTCCAGCATCTTTTACCTCAACAAGTTCTACATCTAATCCTTGTTTTTTCATTTTTTTATAGAAGTCTTTTGTAACACTAGGTTTTGAGATTTTATCTTCAGTACCATAAATCATAATAAACTTTGTATTTTTATTCATCTTATCTAATACATCAATAGCTAAAAGATGTTTTTCATTTGCATAATCAGGTCTTTCATATCTACCTGCTACTAATACTACATTTTTTAAAAGCTTATTATTTAAACCAGCTAATGATGCACTCATCATAGCACCAGCTGAATGTCCTATAATTGTGATTTCTTTACTTTTATATTTATCTTTTAGGGCAATTACTAGTTTTTCTAAAAATTCTACATACTCTTTTGTAGCTGCTTGATGATTATACTCTTTACTACCAATTGATTTTAAATGATTAAGTGAAGATTTTGAATACCCAGGAAGTGCAATAGCTATTGTACTAACATCTGTTGTCATATTTATATTTTCAGCAAAAGGAGTATATCTTCCAAGAACATTACTTCCTTCATCCCATGTTCCAGGAACGATTATGATTAATCTATCATTATCATCACCTTCAAACATTGAGTAATTTATACACTCATTCCCAGCATAAATAAAACCATCTCCTTTTTCATCGCATAAAGATTGATTAATCTGTTTTGCAAATGAAAAAGATATAAAAGCGACTAATAATAAAAATAAAACTTTTTTTAACATTTTTTAACCTTTTTAAATAAAATTAATATGCATTAACTCCAACATATCCATCAACTTGTTTTTCAATAAATTCAACAATTCCAGCTTGAACATAAATTAAATCATCAATAAATTCATCTTTTGTCCAATTCATACTTTCCATAGTATTTTTACATGCAAAAAACTCAACATCATATTCCATAAGTGAACTTATTCTAGCAAGTGTATTTTTATCATAATCTTTTCTTAAAGCTCTCATTCCATTACCATAAGCAACAACTGAAATTTTTAAAGATTCTTCAGGATATTCTTTTAAAATATTATAAATTGTTCCTAAATTATGATTTACTTTTTCAAGATTTGAATCATACATTTGAAAAACAACTTTCCTTGGATTTTCAAATGAAGGCTGGGGATTACTAAATGTTGACTCACCATAAACAAAAACAGTAAAAAATAAAACTAATAATATTTTCTTCATTATATTTCTTCCTTTATATAAACTATATTTTCTTTAGTGATTATACCACTGCTTATTATTCTACAATATAAACCTCTATGTTCTCTTACTAATGAAGGTAAGTCTGGTGAGAAAACACCTAAGTGATTACAAATAGTACAATTTTGTGTAATTTCTAACTTAACATCATTAATTAGAAAAGTTGAACCAACTTTATATTTATGTGGATCAAAGTCAAATAAAATATTTTCACCAAAACTACCATAATCTAAATTTATACCATTTTCTTCTGCAATTGTATAAGCTTTTAAACCAACAATCATTACTGTTTTATCTTGATTTTTACCAGCAAATTTATCGTGTTTAATACCATAATCTTTTATAATATCAAGTTGCTCTACTATTGGTCTAGGAAATCCTGAAGAGTTTTTATCTGCACTAAATATTTCAATTACTTTACCAATGTTTTTCATTTATTTACTATTTTCCTTTAATATTAATAAAAAGTCTTTTTTATTCCAAGAACCTGGATATTTATTTTGAAGTTTCCCATCATTGTTAATTGCAAAAAAAGTTGGTGTCATTCCTCTATAATTTTTTGCAAGATTAAAAGGTAAAGAGCTATCTTCAATATCAACTTTTAATAAAATAAAATCTTTTTTGATTTCATTTTTAACATCACTTAAACTTAGTACTTCTTTGTCCATCTTTTTACAAAAATGACAAGTTTTAGCAGTTGCATAAATAAGTATTCTTTTTTGCTGTTTCTTAGCTTCTTTTAATAGTTTTTCCTCATTAAAATTATTTGGTAAAACTTTTAACTCTATTTTTGTACTATTGTTTTTTAATCTTTCTTCTTTGTAGTTCATAAAATAAATTGCTAAATTTGATATATCTTCACTGCTTAAATCATAATTACTAGGAAGTTTTTTATTATAATATTGAATTATTCTTCCTTCACAAATAGTATTATTAAGATCAGGATTTTCAAGATAATCTTTTAAAAATTCTTCAATTTCAATTTGTTGCATTTCAGGATCATCTTTTTCACCTAAATGTTTGGGACTATCCATAATTGCATAAGCTAGCATATTTTCACTTGGAGAAGTCATCTTTAAAGTTTTATTTTCATTTTCAAAAAAGTTTTTTTTGATTATTTTCATATCAATATATTTACTATGACATGATGAACATTTTTGTAAAAATATTTTTTTACCCTCTTTAAAATCTGCACTTAAATATGTAATAAAAAATACGGATATTAATAACAAAGTTTTTATTAACAAAAGATATTCCTCCATTTTGATTTAATAAACAGTTAAAATAATAAAATTAAACTGTTTATTAAATCAAAAAAGTATAAAGACTTATTCCTTATACTTTTTGATTTTCATTTTTTAAGATATTATATAATTCCTGGGTTATTTTTAACACCAATAATATCAGGAGTATCTACTCTTAAATTTACAATATGTTTTACATTTCCTAAATAAGTTTCAACTGTTTCCCAAACTGGTTCACCTGGTGATTTAGAACCAACAGTTGACCAACCAGCAACCTTGTAAGATTTACTAGCTTGAAGTTTTTTTCCATTTTTAGTAAGTTGAATATCAGAAATTCTGCTACCCATCTTAGCTTTTGGATCAATTTTATAAGAAATACCACCAGTTCTAACCATATCTCCACCTTGTTGATAAAATGGATCAGCGTTAAATAGGTTATCTGCAACATCTTCTAAAATATCTTTAATTCCTTGACCTGTAATATCTCTTGCATACGTTTCAGGATAAGTCATAGCTGTTTGTGTCATTAAATCATCAAATGTAATATCTTGACCAGGCATTACAGTTGTACCCCATCTAAATCCAGGTGAAAGTGAAATATCTGCACCTTTTACATCAATCAATGCATCACAAATAATCTGATCCCATGAACCATTAAAGTTACCTCTTCTAAATAGAGTCTCTTCAGTTGTAGCAATAGTTCTATTTAAATCTTTTATAAATGGTAATCTCACTTTTTCAATATAAGCTTTCATTTCTTTATCTTCAGGAACTAAATCAGAGAAAATTGGAAGAAGTGTAAATTTAAAATCTTTGATTTTTCCATTTTGAATATCTAAATCAAGAACATTTAAAAACTTACCATTTGAACCAGCATTACATACATAAGTAGTTCCCTCTTCATTTTTAACAGGAACTGCTTCTGGAACACCATCGTGAGTATGACCTCCCATAATAAAGTCAATTCCAGTACAAACTTCTGCCATTTTTTGATCAACATCAAAACCATTATGAGATAAAACAATAACAGCATCTGGTTTTTCTTCATCTCTAATAGTATCAACTAACTCTTGCATTTCTTCATCTTTAATCCCAAAAGTCCAATCAGGAATAAATCTTTGAGGATTTGCAATAGTTGTATAAGGGAAAGCTTGACCAATAACTGCAACTCTTGCATTTCCCATTTTTTTAATTGTATACGGTTTAAAAGCTAATCCTGAATCTTCATCATAAGCTTCTGCACCATCCATTAATGCATCTTCTTTTACAAAAACATTTTGTGCTAAAAATTCTGCATCAAGTTCTTTTACATTTGCTAAAATTTCTTCAGCTTTATAAGTAAACTCCCAATGTCCAACAGCAATATCAACACCTAGTAAGTTCATTGCACCAACCATATCTCTACCACGAGTGTAAAGAGCTGTTGCACTTCCTTGCCATGTATCTCCACCGTCTAACATAAGTGTTTTTTCTTTTCCATAATTATTTCTTAAAAAATCAATTACAGTTTTAAGTTGTGAGAATCCACCAACACGCCCCATAACTTTTGCATGTTTTTCAAAGTTTACGCATGAATATGCATATTCTAATCTTTTATTACCTTTAATACCATAATAATCTAATAGTTTTTCACCAACAATATGAGGTGGCTTACCATAGTTACCATGAAGTCCTAAGTTTACACTTGGTTCTCTAAAGTATACAGGCATTAATTGTGCATGAGAATCTGTCATATGAAGAAGTCTTACATTACCAAAGCTTTTTAATTTATAATAATCTTCTAGTTTATTAGTATCTGTCATTCTTGTGTGAGAATTTGCAAATACAGGAGCAGCACCAAGTACTGACATCATATATATAAATTCTCTTCTACTTAATTTACTCATGTTTATCCCTATTTTATAATATTAAATTATTTTCCAGATCCTACAACTGTAAAACCTAATGAAGTCCAAGCTTGCATACCACCTCTGTAGTATTTAATCTTTTCAACTGGGTATCCCATTTTTAATAATGCAAATTTTGCATTTTTAACCATTCCTGGAGTTTGACCACACCAATAACCATTACAATATAACGCTAAAGTCTTTGCATTAGAAAAATCTAAAGTACCGTCATCATTTTGAACAACACCCATTTCATCTTCCATCATTTCAATAGCAGTATCTTTTTCTTCAAAATTTGTAAATGGAACGTTTATCGCACCTGGGATTCTTAATCTATCAAACCAACCTGGTTTTCTTGAATCAATAATTGCAATATTTTCATCTGTTTGAGCTTTTTTCATTAAATCAATAAACTCTAATTCTCCTAAAGTTTCTAAACCTTTTGCTAAAATAATCGGTTGAGGAACACCTCTAAAAGTTGTATCATATAATGGAGATATTTTATTTCCAGGAGTTTGATTTCTCATAATAGTAAATTTTTCATCGTTTAAATTTATATCAATTGACTTAACACCTTTTGAAATTGGTACATAATTTGATGAATCTTCTGCTAAAACTGAACTTGCAACTAAACCTGAAAAAGCTGTTACAATAAGTAATTTATTTAATAATTTCATTATATTTCCTTTTATTTTATTTAATAAAAAAGCCAAGTGTTAATCTTGGCTTTTAAATGTATTTTTAAATTAATTTAATTTAATATTCAAAACCATTACCTGGCATTGCAAGTTTCCAAGTTGTTTTGGCTTCTTCTTTTTGTTGAAGTGCACTTATAGCAAATGAACAAGCTCTCCATGCTGCATATTCAGTAGAAACCTCTCCAGTTTTTTTATTTTTAGCATTAACAATATCAACAGTTTTTGAACCCTCTGTTATTGCTTTCATTGTTCCATCAATATATTGTGTATTAGTCATACCCAATCTTTTGAATTCAACACCTTCTTTTTTCGCAATAATATTATACTTACTAGCTGTTGCTAATACTTTTTTAATACCATTTGCTTTAACATTACACTCATTTTTTACATCTAGTTTAGTAATATCATTAGCACTTAAAGAAGTCCCAATAAATGTAGATAAAAAGAGTGTAGCTAGCGTAGCTTTATATATTTTTTTCATAATCAACTCCCTATTTTCTAATATCTGGACCATCAACAGTTAAACCATTTGACATATAAGATAAGAAATATATTAATTCTTTCATTTCTTTACTATTATCTTTTGGTGGAACTTGACCTTGATCTTTAATACAACCTGATACTCTTCTCTCTAATGTACCTAATCCATCCCATTTTAATCTAAATACAGGGAAGTGTGTAGTTTGTCCTACAAATTGAGAAAGCTTTTCATTTCTAACTCTTAATCCTGCACCTTGAACATGACAAGTTGCACAAGAAAGTTTTAAATAACCTCTTTGTGAGTAATAATATTCTTTTCCTCTTTCATAAGCAGCTGCTGCATCGGCACTTGGAATAGTAACATTAACTTTCAATTCTTCATCTGTTGTAGCTGAAGCAAAGTAAGCTTGTAATTTAGCCATGTTACCTTTTTTTGTATTCCAAGGTTTTTCACCATTTGATGTTAAACAAGTATTAATTGATTGAGTTAAAGTAATAATTTCTTTCTTTTTATCATCATACATTGGATAATCAGCTCCAATTGCAGGATTAGGGAAACAAGAAGCAAAAGATTTACCATTTGCAAACTTTTTAGTATATAATTCTTCACCCTCATCAATTGCATCTTCATAAGGTGGCATTTCTTTTAATTCTTCATATTGAGATTTACCATCAATATTAAAAGCATAATTACCTTTTGAAAATTCTTCAAATTTAACACCTTTTGCAATAGAATTCTTTAATTCATCATCTGTTGAATATGGAAAGAATGTATTTCTATTTTTTTCAGGGTCTTCAAATTTTGCTTCAAAGTATTTAATTAAAGCTAATCTATCTTTTTCTGCTTGAGCATTAAAGTCACTTGCATTTAATGCACAAGTAGCTATTGCAGCCAAAGTTGTAGCTTTTACGATTTTCAATAACATAAGCTCTCCTTATTAATTGTTTATTATGTAATTATTTAATTTTTGCACTACTAACTTGTGTTGTACCTTTTAAATCAGTCCAAGTGATTTCAACTAAATCACCTTTTGCTGCACCTTTAAATTTAAATTTAATATATGGATTTTTTGATAAGAACTGACTTGTTGATACTTCATAAACAATTTTGTCATTAACTTTTGCTACCATATAAGTAATAAAATTAGCTTCTTTTTTTGCATTTTTTGCTTCTATATAACTTAACATTGGGTGATTAGCCATAGCTTTTACAGTAATAATATCTTTTTTTAATTTTGCTTTAATTCTTGTTTTTTTTGCCATAATATATTTCCTTTTATTTTCTATTCATTATTTATTATTAATATCTAAATGGGTATTGATTTAAATCAACCTCCACATCCACCAATAGTTACTTTTACAAGTTTAGAAGCAGAAATTAATTTCCCATCTACATTTGCTACAACAGTAACAGTACCTGTTTTAGCCATTTTAATTCTTACAGAATAGTCAATAATTCCATTTTCAGGAACACTAAATACAGCTACAGTACTTTCAGGATTTGCATCTTGAAAAATTGCTACAGTTTTAGAATTTAATTTTGTAGAAATAGTTACAGGAATAACTGCACCATTTTCAGCAATATCTGGAGCTTTTAATTTAATTTTACCTTCACCTTTAGGAAGATCACCAAAAACTGCTTTAATTGAATCTTCAACTTTTGTAGTAGTCCATGCTTCTGGTTTTGATTCTCTAAAGTTAATAGCACTTAAAGTTGATGGTAGCATTGAAACAGCCAATGCACCTAATCCTAAGCTTAAAAAATTTCTTCTGTTCATTTTATTTCCTTTTATATTAATTATTTAATTGTTTTTAAATAAGCAACTACTGCTTTTATTTCTGAATCATCTAACCAACCATTTTTACCAAATGCTGGCATTGCTGAAATTGGGTTAGTAGTATATGGGTCATATATTTTTTGATATAGTGCTTCATCAGGCCAATGTTCTAAAGCTTGTAATTTTGGTCCCATACTTCCAGGTCCATCAACATTCTTTCCATTTGCAGCATGACATGCTAAACAGTTACCTAAATTTTTAGTCATAAAGATTTTTTCACCTTTTTTAACTAAATCATCATTTGCGAAACTGCTAGTTGTGATTAAACCACTAATAGCTGATGCTAATAGTAAACTTTTTACTAATTTCATTAGTTCTCCCCTTTATTTGCTTGAGTTAATCATATAATCAACTACTTCTTTGAATTCTTCATCGGATAAATCCGTAGCACCTTTAGCAGGCATTGCATTTAATCCATTAATTCCATTTGCATAAACCTTATCTATACCTTTTTCAACAACAGCAGCCCAAGCATCTTTATCACCAAGAACAGGAGCCCCTATTGCAGCATTAGCATGACAAGCACTACAACTAGCTTCATAAACTTTTGCAGCTTTTGATACTGTAGCATTTTCTTTGGTTTTTGGCAAGTCTTTTTTTGTACTAATTGCAGGATAAAAACCAACGTCAATTTCAGCTGCGATACTTACAGGTTTAGGTTGATTACAATCTTTCATACATCTTGTACCTTGAGCTAAAGGACCTCTTTGTTCTTTTAAATCATGTCTACTTGGATCTACAGGATAGAAACCATCAGTATTATTCATTTTAATATCTTTGAAGTTTTCATTACTTAAAACAAATTCATCATCGATTTCTTCACCTGCTACTTTAATACTATTTACAGATAATAAGTATGCTGTAATTGCGTAAACTTCATCATCGCTTAAAGATTTTGGATGAGGGAAAGGCATTGCAGTTTTAATGTACCAAAAAAGTGTACTTGCATAAGGCCAATAAGAACCAATAGTTTTTCTTGGAGCTTCTGTTCCATTTAATCCTAATTGATTTTTAAGTGATCCTTGTCCACCTGATAATGTAGGATAGCCACCTACTCCACCAGCACCAAAGTCACCATGACACATTGAACATTGAGCTTCATATAATTCATCTCCATCTTCAACAGAACCAGAACCAACAGGTAAACCATGCCCATCTGGCATTACATCTGTATCCCATGCTTTAATTTCATTTTTAGTAGGAGTTCTACCGTATGAACTAAAACCTTCTTTCTTTTGTTGATTTACTGAATAAGCAGTATATTTTCCATCTTTTACAGGATAAATAACTGCACCATCAATATTTTTTTCAACTGCAGCTGCATTAGTTGCTAAAAGTGAAGTTACAACACCAACTGCTAATAATGATTTTTTAAGATCTAACATGTACATTATTTACAACTCCTTTTGATGTTACTTCCCAACCTACAATTGGATTTCTATGATAAATACCCTCAACTCCAACTGTTCCAACTAATTTGTCAATTGAAGGTTGAATATGCCCTGAATCATCAATTGCTCTTGATAATAGAACTTTTTTCTTTCCATCCCATTTAATAATATATGAGAATCTAGTCCATGACTTAGGTAAAACTAAACCTTTTAAAGGAGCTTCAACCCAATTATTTCCACCATCAAGTGAAATATCAACTGTTTTAATAGTACCACGACCTGACCAAGCAATTCCAGATATTTCTACCATATCACCTTTTTTCAAATCAGTCCAAGGAACTTCAGGACATGGTGAAGTAATAATTGAATTTACTTCCATTGGCCAGAAATAGTTAATAGCTTTACCACTTGGTTGCAACATTGTATATTTAGATGTTTCTTCTTTTGAATGCCATGGTTTATCAGAAAATTCTATTCTTTTAACCCATTTAACATTTAAATTACCTTCCCAACCTGGTACTAACAATCTAACTGGATAACCTTGTTCTGGTCGTAATGGTTCACCATTTTGTCCCCAAACAAGCATTGCATCATCTAAGATTTTTTCAATTGGAAGAGTTCTTCCCATTTCTGAGTTATCACTACCTTCAACTAAAGCCCATTGCGCTTCAGGTTTAAGACCTAAGTCTTCTAAAAGAACAGAAAGTTTTACTCCTGTCCATTCAGCTGAACTCATCATACCTTTAACAAATTGCAAGTTATTAAATTGAGGTCCTCTCCATCCAGTAGATCCATTTGCAGGACACTCAATAAAGTGAATTCTAGATTCTGATGGATACCTTTTTAATTGTTCTAATGTTAAAACAATTGGTTTTTTAACTAAACCATGAATCATAAGTCTATATTTATTAGGATCAATTTGTGCTGTTCCACCATGATTTCTTGTAAAGAATAAACCATTTGGTGTAATAATTCCTTCTTGTTGGTGTAATGGAGACATTGATACAGTTGCATATCTATCACCTGATGATAATAAATCATGAACTCTTCTTACATTGTTATGTTCATAAAGTGATGGTACACCATAAGGGTTTTTATCAACTCTATCACCAAGCTTAGTTCCCCAATCTACCTGATGTATAATATTCTCATCATCAGCTTTTAATTTAATTGGAGCTAAAACTGTTGCGGCAGTTAAAGCACTAGCTGAGTAAATAGCTGTTTTTTTAAAAAAGTTTCTTCTACTAGATTGCTCTAAAGAATTTAACTTTAAACTCTTTTCAGAATTTTTACTAATTTTCGTCATTTCCCCTCCTTATTTAATTTGGTATATTAAAAGAATACCAACTAAAGTATATAATTATAGTTTTAAAATCTTAATTGAAACTAAAATATCAAGTATAAATAAAACTTATTTATTACTTCTTATCTATATAATAAAAATTAATATAACAATAGCTTATTATAAAATTATGATTAGCTTATAAATACTAAGAAGTAGGTCTATAATTATGATTTAAAGGGATTTGATTAGAATATTTTTTATATTTTGAGTTATTTTATAAATTTGGTAAATTTTACTTTACCAAATTTTTTATTTTTTAATTAGTAAGTTTTTTGCAAAATTTATTGCATTAGTTGTGATTTCTTCACCGCTTATCATTCTAGCTATTTCATTGATTCTTTCATCTTTATTTAATAGTTTAATAGTAGAAACTCCATTATGTTTATCCACTAAAAAATGTTGATGTGAACTTGAAGTTAATTGAGGTTGATGAGATATTGCAAAGATTTGGTAAGATTTAGATAATGTAGATAATACATTTGCAATTGCATCACTTTCTTTTCCACTTAAGTTAGCATCAATTTCATCTAAAAATAAAACTCCATTTTCAATAATATCAAATTCACTCATAGAAGTTAATAGTGCTAATCTTAATCTATTGTACTCACCTGAACTAATTGTATTTAAGCTAACGCCATTTAATTCAAAATGTACTTCATCAATTCCATATGAATCTAAATTTTTATCTAACAAAGTAATTTTTGCATTTGATAAATATAAAAACTTTAAATATTTATTTATTTTTTTTTCAAGTGTTAATAAACTTTTTTTTCTATATACTGATAATTGTTTTGATAACTTATCTATATCATTAGTTAAAGAAGCTAATTTATTTTCTAATACCGACTTTTCAAAAGTAATATTTTCATATGATTCTAAATCTTTTATTTTTTCATCTTTATAAGCTAAAGCTTGAGCAATAGAACCAAACCTTTTTTGCAATGATGATAATTTTTCAATCCTATTTAATACAGTTTCAATATCTATATCTTCTAATTCATATAAAGAATCATTAAATTTTTCAAAAATATTATTTAGTTCATTCATTGTTTCATCAAAAAAACTTGAATCTTCTTCTAAAAGTTCTAAGGTATTTGAAACATCTTGTCTATAATTTAAAATAGTTGAAGCACTTTTTATTGCATCTTCAATTTTGTCTTTTTTGGAAAGTTTTCTTTTTAATAAATTTAATTCTTCATACTCATCAACTGTTGGATTTATTGTTTCTATTTTATCAATTTCAAATTTTGTAAACTCTTTTAAATCTTCAATTTTTAATTCATCTGCAATAATCTTTTTAAGATCTTTTCGTGTTATCATTAATTCTTTGTATAATACATCAAATTCTGATTTTATTTTGGCAAATTCTTTGTAATCTTTTTTACATAATTTATCTATAAAATTTAATAACTTATTACTTTCAAAATCAGAGGTATCTTTTAAATTTAAATGTTTGATTAATCTAGAAGAAAAAGCGTTTAAGTTTTTTTTAGAAATAGTTTGATTGTTTATAAAAAATCTAACATTTTCTTTTTTTATTGTTTTAATAATAATATCATCATTTGTTTCTAAATCATATAACTCATCAATAACTTTTGAATCACTTATTAAAACTTCACCTAAACTAGCTTTTACATCACTTAATGCAAATAGTGATAAAATTGCTTGCATTAATATAGATTTACCTGCTCCACTTGGACCTGTAAAAACATTTAAACCTGTACTAAATTCTAAATCAATTTCTTGAAATGACAAACAGTCTTTAATATAAATTCTATTAATCATTAAATTTATTTCCCCATCTTAATTTTTCATTTAATACTTCAAAATAATTTCTTTTACATCTATGTAACATTCTCGCACTTTGTTTTGCAATTTTAATTTTGATAGATTCATTTTGTTCTAATTCATAAATATCTTGTCCATCAACAATTACAACAGCACCATTTGAATCAGTACTTGTAAATTCTATTTGAAAATCTGCTGGCATTACTAGTGGTCTTTGAGTTAATGAATGGGGAGCAACAGGAGTTATAATAAAAGCTTCTGTTAAAGGATAAACAATTGGACCACCTACGGATAAATTATAAGCAGTTGAGCCTGTAGGAGTTGATATAATTACACCATCTCCATAATAAGAATTGAAATGTTTATTATCAATTTTTGCATCTATTTTAATCATTGAAGAAATTGATTTTCTAGTAATTACAATATCATTAAAAGCAACAAAACTATTTAGATTTAGTGTACCTTTAATCATCATACGATTATCTATTCTATAATTGTTATTATTAAGGTCAATAATAAAATTTTCTAATTCTTCCATAGAAATATCAGTTAAAAATCCCAGTGTTCCTAAATTTATACCTAAAACAGGTTTATTAAAAGCAAAAGATCTTCTTACAACTGATAGTAAAGTACCATCCCCACCTACTGAAACAAGAAAATCAACTTTAGTACATAATTCATCTAATGCTAAACCCTTGTCATTAATCATGTTTGCAGAATTATCTTCTAAAAAAACTTCAATATTATTTTTTTCTAATATTGATTTAATTTCTACATATACAGTTTTTAATTTAGGACTTGAAGGTCTTAAAACAATTCCAGCTTTACGAAGTGGAGATACTAGTTCTTGATTTTTATTTGATCTCAAATTTACCTCTATTTTTATCTAATATATATAATTTTTGATAATAGTATATAATAAATACTTTTAAAATAACCATATGTTTGCGAGGCAAAGAAATTAGGCAAAAAAAAAGGGATATGCATTTAGCATATCCCTTTTTTCTATACAAAAATTTGTTGTCTAATTATAAAATCAAAGACTTTTAATAAACAAAACAAATCTTGTTAATAACTATAAATGACACAAAAGTGTCATTTACTTAAAGCTATTAACCATTTCTCTTTTTAATGATTTCTTCAGAAACATTCTTAGGAACGTCCATGTAGTTATCAAAAATCATAGAATATGTTGCTCTACCTTGAGACATAGATCTTAAATCTGTAGAGTAACCGAACATTTCAGCTAATGGAATCATTGCTACAACAAGTTTAACACCTGCTCTATCATCCATAGATTGAACTTGTCCTCTTCTTTTGTTAACGTCACCGATAACATCTCCCATATAATCTTCAGGAGTTTCAATTTCAACTTTCATAATTGGTTCAAGAATTACAGGTTGAGCAGCAGCACTTCTACAACCTTGTTTGAATCCCATTGAAGCAGCTAATTTAAACGCCATTTCAGATGAATCCACATCATGGTAAGAACCATCATATAAATCAACTGCAATGTTAACTAATGGATAACCAGCAAGGATACCACCAGCCATAGCTTCTTGACAACCTTTATCAACAGCAGGAACGTATTCTTTTGGAACAGAACCACCTTTGATAGATGAAGTAAACACGTAGTTTTCTTCAGAATCTGCAGGCATTGGTGTAATAGTTAAATAAACATGACCATATTGACCTTTACCACCAGATTGTTTAGCGTATTTGTATTCTTGTTTAACTGCATTTTTAATAGTTTCTCTATATGCAACTTGAGGAGCACCAACTTCAGCTTCAACTGCAAATTCTCTTTTCATTCTATCAACAAGAATTTCAAGGTGTAATTCACCCATTCCTGAAATAATAGTTTGTCCAGATTCTTCATCAGTAGCAACTCTAAATGATGGATCTTCTTGAGCTAATTTTCCTAAAGCAATACCCATTTTTTCTTGGTCAGCTTTAGTTTTAGGTTCAACTGCAACAGAAATAACTGGTTCTGGGAAATCCATTCTTTCTAA
The DNA here is from genome assembly GCF_003667345.1 of Poseidonibacter antarcticus. Classification (NCBI taxonomy): domain Bacteria; kingdom Pseudomonadati; phylum Campylobacterota; class Epsilonproteobacteria; order Campylobacterales; family Arcobacteraceae; genus Poseidonibacter; species Poseidonibacter antarcticus. The sequence continues at coordinate 36,575 of NZ_RCWF01000007.1, read as the reverse complement.
AATAACTGGATCTTCAGCAGATGCTAAAGTATCACCTGTAATTGTTGATTTTAAACCAACAACTGCACCGATTTCTCCAGCATATAATTCAGTAACTTCTTCTCTTTTGATAGCATGCATTTTTAAAAGTCTACCAATTCTTTCTTTTTTCATCTTAGTTGAGTTCATTACATAAGTACCAGACTTAAGAACACCTCTATAGATTCTTGTGAAAGTTAATTGTCCAACAAATGGATCTGTCATAATTTTGAATGCAAGTCCTGCAACTTCACCATCATCAGTAGATGGTACAACTACAGCTTCACCTTCTTGAGTTTCACCTTTAATATCTTCAACTTCTAATGGAGATGGTAAGTACATTGCAACAGCGTCAAGTAAAGTTTGAACACCTTTATTTTTAAATGCAGTACCACAAGTCATAGGAGTAACTGTCATATTAAGACAACCTTTTTTAAGACCTGCTACGATTTCCTCTTCAGTTAATTCTTCACCTTCAAGGTATTTTTCCATTAATGCATCATCAGCTTCAGCAGCTGCTTCAACCATTTTTTCTCTATATTCTTCAGCTTTTTCTTGTAAATCAGCAGGAATATCTTCAACATGGTAGTTTGAACCCATCGCAGCATCTAAATCCCAAACGATAGCTTTCATTTGTACTAAATCAACAACACCTTGGAAGTTTTCTTCAGCACCAATAGGAATTTGAATAGGAATAGCATTTGATTTTAATCTTTCGTTAACTTGTGCTTCAACATTAAAGAAATCAGCACCAGTTCTATCCATTTTATTAACGAAAATCATTCTTGGTACTCTATATTTATTTGCTTGTCTCCAAACAGTTTCAGATTGTGGTTGAACCCCACCTACTGAACAAAATACAGCTACGGCACCATCAAGTACTCTCATAGATCTTTCAACTTCAATAGTGAAGTCAACGTGACCTGGAGTATCAATAATATTGATCATTAAGTCATCGTTAGTTTTTGGGTGTTTCCAGTGACAAGTTGTAGCAGCAGAAGTAATTGTAATACCTCTTTCTTGCTCTTGTTCCATCCAGTCCATAGTAGCAGCACCATCATGAACTTCACCAATTTTATGTTCAACACCTGTATAGAATAAAATTCTTTCAGTTGTTGTAGTTTTACCTGCATCAATATGTGCAGCAATTCCGATATTTCTAAGTCTGTTAAGTGGTGTTTCTCTTGCCATCTTAATTCCCTACCATCTATAATGAGCGAATGCTTTATTAGCTTCGGCCATTCTATGCATATCTTCTTTTTTCTTAAATGAAGCACCTCTGTCATTAGCACATTCGAATAATTCGTTTGCTAATCTTTCTACCATAGTTCTTTCATTTCTTTTTCTAGCAGCTTCTACTAACCATCTAAGCGCTAAAGTTTGTCTTCTTACAGGTCTAACTTCAACAGGAACTTGGTAAGTTGCTCCACCAACTCTTCTAGATTTAACTTCTAAAAGTGGTTTAACATTTTCAATTGCTTTTTCAAATACTTCAATACCAGACTCTTCGCCTCTTGTATCTAAGTTTGCAATTGCACCATACATAATTTTTTGTGCAGTAGATTTTCTACCATCTAACATTACTGTATTAATAAATTTTGTGATCACTTTACTATTGTAGATAGGATCAGCCATTACTTCTCTAACTGGAGCTTTTCTTCTTCTCATTTTATTATCCTTCTACCTTATTTTTTTGGTTTTTTAGTACCGTATTTAGATCTTGCAACAGTTCTGTTTGCAACACCAGCAGTATCTAAAGCACCACGAACTACGTGATATTTAACACCAGGTAAATCTTTAACTCTACCCCCTCTTACTAACACAATAGAGTGTTCTTGAAGGTTGTGACCTTCTCCACCGATATATGAAATAACTTCAAAACCAGTTGTTAATCTAACTTTTGCAACTTTTCTTAAAGCCGAGTTAGGTTTTTTTGGAGTTGTAGTATATACTCTAGTACAAACTCCTCTTCTTTGTGGACATTTGTCAAGTGCAGGTGATTTTGATTTTTTAATCACTCTTTTTCGCTCTTTTCTAACAAGTTGATTGATAGTTGGCATTCTTTCCCTTTGATATATTGTAGAGTAATCCATTATAATATTATATGAGATTCCCTATTTAAATTGGTTAGAGCAATTAAAGCAATGCTCATGCTTCTCGTTTACCTCAACATAAAGCTGAAACGATACTTCCATTCTAGAGAAACAATTAGGTTTTCTAAAAAGTAGAGGGATTATACTGAATTTAAACTTAATTACTCTTTAACAGAATTTTTTGCAAATAATAGTTATACTTTTTAAGTTAATAAAAAATTTATTACTAAAATTTCAAAAAAATCAATTAAAAAGATACTAAACAATGACAAAAGAATTATTTCCATTAGCCTTAGGTGGTTTAGCAATTGGTACTACTGAATTTGTAATAATGGGATTACTCCCTGATATTGCAAGTTCTATTAATGTTTCAATTCCAGTAGCAGGTCATTTGATTTCTGCTTATGCATTAGGTGTTGTAGTTGGTGCACCTGTTTTAGTTGCACTTAGTGCAAAATTTCCACCAAAATATATTTTAATTACATTAATGATTATGTTTACAATATTTAATGCTTTTTCAATTATTGCACCTGATTATAATACTCTTTTAATATCAAGATTTTTATCTGGTCTTCCACATGGAGCTTTTTTTGGTGTTGCTACAGTTGTCGCTTCTAAATTAGCAAAAGAAGGAAAAGCCGCACAAGCTATTGCTTCAATATTTACAGGATTAACCTTAGCAATTTTATTAATGGTCCCTCTTGTTACTTTTCTAGGACATCATCTTCATTGGAGATATGCTTTTGGAATTGTTTCATTTTTAGGATTATTAACTATTTTATTTCTTTACCTTTATTTACCACATTTAAAAGCTCTTAGAAGTGTTACATTTAAGGAAGAATTAGAGTTTTTTAAAACAATTAAAGCATGGCATATCTTAACTATTGTTTCTATTGGATTTGGAGGTTTATTTGCTTGGTTCAGTTATATAGCTCCACTTCTTATTCATGTGTCAGGATTTGAAATGGGAAGTGTTTCTTATATGATGGCAGTTGCAGGGGGAGGAATGGTTGTTGGGAATATTTTTGGTGGATATTTAGCTGATAAGAAAGATCCAGTTATAGCTTCTATATTTTTACTTACACTAATGGTAATTGCTCTTATTTTGGTATTTTTATTCTCAGAAAATAAAATAGTATCAATAATACTTACTTTTATTTGTGGAGCACTTGCAATGTCAATTAGCTCGCCTATTAATATGATTATGTTAAAAAGTGCAAAACATTCAGAAATGTTAGGGGCTGCTTTTATTCAAGCGGCTTTTAATGTATCCAACTCTTTAGGTGCATTATTTGGAGGTATTCCATTATTGTTTGGACTTAGTTTTAATTATCCGTCACTTGTTGGTGCAGGGATGGCTTTAATTGGAGTTGTTTTATGTTTACTATTTTATAAAAGATATAAAGGTATATAACCTTTATATCTTTATAAAATCTCTTGTACACGTCCAACTTCACCAAAAGTAGTTCTTACTTTTATTCCGTGAGGATGTGTAGGAGATTTTGTTAGAATATCTTGCACTACGCCCTTTGTTAATCTACCAGTTCTTTGATCTTCTTTTAAAACTATATTTACTGTAAGACCTGGTTTAATATTAATTCTTTTTTTACCGTCCATTATTTTTCCTATGCTTTAAAATTTAGAGCATCTTTTGCAAACTCTATATTATAAAAATAAATAACTTTAAACATTAAATCTATTTTAGTTTTTTTAGGCTCACTTGAATCTAAAATATTAAAACTAAAAGTATTAGTATTAGCTTCATCATCTGATGATATTGTAATAGTAACAGGCTTTAATGCTCTCATCATATTCATAGTTTCTTTATATGCTTTTGGGTTTAAGTTATTTAACATATCCCCATCTTTTTCTTCTTTTCTTATTGCTGAAAACAATAAAGTCAATGTATCTTTATAAATTGATTTACCCCAAGTAATTTTACCTTGTTTAAAATGGTATATTGCAGTTTTATTTAATAATGAACTTGGCTTTTCATCTCTAATATCTTCCATCATTTGTAAAAAGAAGTTCATTCCACCAAGATTATTCATATATTGTGTTAACTGTGTGTGTAATTGTTTTTGTGTTTCTAAATTTAAATCATTAAATTTCATTTTAATCCTATCGTGTTTTATATTTGCTAGTATATCCAAATTTAAGGTATTTGTTATCTATAAGATGATTTTGAGCTTTTAATATCTACGCTATAAAAACCATTAAGAGAAAGAAATATTTTCACTTCTTGTTCTATAAATTTATTTTTTGGTCCTTTTACAATCTCTAAGATAGCTGGGATATCTTTTATTTCTTCTTCAAATTTTAATTCAAAATAAGGAATCAAGTTTCCACAAACAGATCTAAATTTCATTTTGGATAAATTATCTTTAAATATAAACTTTTTGTTTTTTTTATCATCAATTATTTTTGGATTATGAATAAGTCTTACTTCTTGTTCTTCTTTAAAAAGTTCATTTTTAGATCGTGCAGATAAATTATTTATATCAATTATTATCTCTTTACAAATATTTTTAAACTCAATTGAATTAATATCAATATCACAATCTAAATTATCTAAAGGCTTAAGCATTAAATCAATTTGTTTTTCTTGACAAATTTCATCATATAAAACCTGTGAAGTTTTTATCATTTTATTTTTTTTAAAATAATCACTGTTAAAACCAATGGCAACACCATAACCATCATTTGCATAAGCTCGCCATTGACTTAATAAATCAGAACCTTGTGAAAAAGATGCAATATATACATTTGGTAATTGTTTTGAATATAACTCTTCAAAAGTTTTATATTTTTGAAAATTATCTTTTGTAATAGAGTTTTGAATTTTCTTAAAAATTTTATCTTTAATCCAATGTATTTCTTTATAATCATTCAAATTATAAACAGAACTTAACCATATTGTTTTATTTTGAATAATAGCATTGAAAGCTTCAACACTACAATAATGATAAATAATATTTCTCATTGAATAACCTTTTTTAAATATTATACTAGAAATTAATTTTATATCAATATATGAAGCTACAATATAGACTTTAGAAAAAATTCTGAAGAAAGAATAATATTAATTCTAAATATGAAAATGGATTGTATGTAATTGACAAAAAATTTAATAACTATAAATACAAATTTCCTATTAAGTATCATTAATTAAGTCAAAAAGAATAAAATGACCAAGTTAGTAGAAATAAATCACAAACAAATTTAAATTTTTATATTTTTATAATTTTTTCAGGTACTCACTTTTTTACAGTTTGATTAATATCTGAAAAAACTTAACTAAGCCTGATTTAATATGATTAGATATAAAATTTATAAGTAGTAATAAGCCCAAATATATGGGCTTATTTGATATATTAACTAAGCTTTTGGCATTACTTTAACTGGCACAATCTGAATTTCATCCATATTCCAAACTCCACCTTTTACATAAGGTTCATTATCTAACCAATCATTTAATTCTTCATCATTTTCAAAGTTTGTAACAACAGTTGATCCAACCATTTCTTCTTCTTCAATCATTGCACAAGCTGTAATTATTTTACCCTCAGACATTAACTTTTGAGTACCTTCAACATGAGCAGCTCTTGCATCCATTCTTTTATCAAGTGAGTTTTCATTATCATAAGCGATTACTAAATATTGCATATATATTCCTTTTTATTTATTTTAATATATTAGCAAAATATAAATATGATAAAATTTAATTTTTTGTGTTTTTTATTTTAGTTTAGAAAAGTTCTTATTTTTGTGTATATTAAATTAATCCAACAGCAAAAAGAAAAGAAAGTGGATAGATTAAGACATTCATATATCTAAAAAGTGGAGTCATTTTGATATTTATTGGCATTATTTCTTCTAGACTTGAACCTTTTGATATTTTTTGCATTAAAGATAATTTAAATGCAATATCTAAAAATTTGATTATTAAGATTGAACTCATCCAAAAAGAAAAGTTATTTAAATATACTGATATGAACATTGTGTAAAAAAATGATAGGTGTAAAGTAAAATAAACAAATATATTTTTTTGATAGATTTTATAATTATTAGCAATTAATCCATACATTGAATCTGACTTTTGCCAATTAGATTCAAATAGTTCAACAGCAATAAAAATTAGAAATAGTGAGAATAAATCCATTTGTAAGTTTAAACAATAAGGCTAAAGCCTTATTGTTTTTTTAATTGTGTTCGCTTGAAGAAAATTTAATTTTTTTGTCTTTGTATAGACCAGTTCCAACAGGAATAGTTCTACCAATAACAACATTTTCTTTTAAGTCTTCTAACATATCCATTTTAGCTGAAATTGCAGCCTCTGTTAATACCTTAGTTGTTTCTTGGAAAGATGCAGCAGAAATAATAGAATCTGATGTAACAGCAGCTCTTGTAATACCTAATAATAAAGGTTCAGCAATAGCAGGTTCTCCACCTAATTTAATAATTCTATCATTTTCAATTTTAAATCTTTTCTTAGAAATCATATCCCCAACAATAAATTTAGTATCTCCACCATCAAGAATAGAAACTTGTCTTAACATTTGAGATGTAATAACCTCAATATGTTTATCAGCGATATTTACCCCTTGAGATCTATATACTTGTTGTACTTCAGAAACAATAAAGTAATGTAAAGCTTTATCACCTAAAATTCTAAGAATATCATGAGGAGAAGTTTGACCATCAGTTAATGCTTCACCAGCATGAACAAAGTCTCCTTGATTAACTAAAATCTGTTTAGATTTTTCAGCTAAATATTCTGCTTTATTACCATTTTCATCAGTTACAATAATTCTTTGTTTATTTCTTAATGGTTTACCAAAAGAAACAATACCATCAAATGAAGATAAAAGTGCAATAGATTTTGGACGTCTAGCTTCAAATAATTCAGATACTCTTGGAAGACCCCCAGTAATATCTTTTGATTTTTGTGTTGCTTTTGGTGTTTTACCAATAATATCAGCAATTTGTACTTTTTGACCTTCTGAAATATTTAAAGATGTTTTAGGATCTAAAGAATATCTAATAATTTCATCATCTTCTGTTGCTAATACAACTGTTGGTTTATAACCACTTGGAATATATTCATTAACAACTAATTTTGAAGTTCCTGTTAATTCATCAAATTGCTCAGCAACAGTAATTCCAGGAATAATATCTTCAAAAGAAAGTGTCCCCGCTTTTTCTGCAATTGTTGGGTTTGCATATGGATCCCATTCTGCAATTACAACTTGTTCATCATTTTCAGGAATTGCAATAACAGATTCTTTTTCAACTTCAACATTATCATCTAATTGTACAAGAGAACCTCTTGCAACATAATGTCTTACAGCTTCTCTACCTTCAGAATCAACAATAACAGAGAATAAACCTTTATCAACAACTTTATCTCCAGCTTTAACATCGTCTCTTCTTTCTAAATAGTCACCAGTTAATTTATAGTATTTAACAAAACCTTTTGCTTTAGCAAGAAGTTTAGAAGTAATAGGTGCTCCATCTTCAACTCTTAATTCTGATGCAAATGGTACCCTATTTGGAACATTCCAACCATCTTTAATCATTTCAACTATAGATTCGTTTTCATCTACTTCATCACCATTTTTATATGGTAAATATAATTTACCTTCAATTTTACCAGAAACACCTGCTAATTCATTTGCTTTAGCAACATCATTTTTTCTTAGATAATATTGTTTTTTATCTTTACCATTAGTAATAGTTAAAATTGTATCTTCATGTAAAGTTTCAACTGTAACTTTACCTTTAAATGGAGCATTGATTTTAGGTTCAACTAATAAAATACCTGCATTTCTTCTATTTGCAACAATTGTATGTCCAGTAGAATTAGTATATTTTTTAATATTGTAATATCTAATAAAACCTTCTTTATCTGCTTTTAATTCTCTTTCAGTTTGAGTGGCACTTGCAGTACCCCCAACGTGGAAAGTTCTAAGTGTAAGTTGTGTTCCTGGCTCACCAATAGATTGAGCTGCAACAACACCAACTGCTTCACCTGGAGTTGCTTTTCTTTGCTCACCTAAGTTAAGACCATAACATTTAGAACATAAACCATGTTCAACTTTACAAGTTAATGGTGTTCTAATAGTAACAGCTTTTACTTCAGCTTCTGCAACAACTCTTGCATTTTCTTCAGTAATTAAAGTTCCTTCTGTAAACAGAATTTCATTTGAAATTGGATCAATAATATCTTCTGCAATTACTCTACCTGTGATTCTTTCTTCTAGTGACTCAATTAATTCATTACCAGAAGTAATATCAGTAATTTCAATACCTTCGTGAGTACCACAATCTTCCATTGTAATTCTTACATTTTGAGATACATCAATTAATTTTCTTGTTAAATACCCTGCATTGGCAGTTTTTAAAGCTGTATCCGCAAGACCTTTTCTAGCTCCGTGAGTAGAAATAAAGTACTCAAGTACATTTAAACCTTCTCGGAAGTTTGAAATAATTGGTGTTTCAATAATAGTACCATCAGGTTTAGCCATAAGACCCCTCATACCAGCAAGTTGTCTAATTTGTGCCGCAGAACCCCTTGCACCTGAATCAGCCATCATATAAATAGAGTTAAATCCATCTTTATCAGCTTCAACCAAGTTCATCATTTCAGTACCAAGTTTATTATTTACTTCAGTCCAAATATCAATAATTTTATTATATCTTTCTTGCTCAGTTAATAAACCTTGAGAGAATTGTTTTTGAACTTCAATAACTTCTTTTTTAGATTTAGTTACGTGACCAACTTTTGATTCAGGTACATTAATATCATCAATTGAAATTGAAATACCAGCAGATGTTGCATATTTAAAACCTAAGTTTTTAAGATTATCTAAGAACTTTGGAGTTACTTCATAACCACCATGTTTATAAATATAATCTACTAAAATACCAATATCTTTTTTCTTTAAAATTTTATTCCATAAATTTAAAGGAACAAAATCAGGTAAAATTTCATGAACAATTAATCTACCAACAGTTGTATGAACTATTTTTCCATCCATTTGTGTTCTAATTTTAGCATGAAGATCAATTTCTTTCATCTCTAAAGCAATAGAAGCTTCATCAACACCTGTAAATAATTTGTGTTCACCTTTAACACCATCTTTTTCTAATGATAGATAATAAATACCTAAAATCATATCTTGTGATGGTACAGCAATTGCACGACCAGAAGCTGGTAAAAGAATATTCATTGAAGACATCATTAAAACTTTTGCTTCAGCAACAGCTTCTTGTGATAATGGAACGTGAACAGCCATTTGATCCCCATCAAAATCGGCATTGAAGGCAGCACAAACTAGAGGATGAAGTCTAATTGCTTTTCCATCAATTAATGTTGGGTGGAATGCTTGAATAGAAAGTTTATGTAATGTTGGTGCTCTATTTAACATAATAGGATAATCATCAACAATTTCAGCTAAACATTCCCATACTTCATTAGTTTCTGCTTCAATTAATCTTTTAGCAGATTTTAATGTAGTTGCATAACCTTTTTCTTCAAGTTTTGCCATTAAATGTGGTTTAAATAACTCAATAGCCATTTTTTTAGGAATACCACATTGGTCCATATTAAGTGTAGGTCCAACAACAATTACAGATCTACCAGAGAAGTCAACCCTTTTCCCTAGTAAGTTTTGTCTAAATCTTCCTTGTTTACCTTTAATAATTTCAGATAATGATTTTAAAGGTCTTTTATTTGCACCCTTAACAGCATTAGCAGTTTTACCATTATCAAATAATGCATCTACAGCTTCTTGAAGCATTCTCATTTCATTTCTGATAATGATTTCAGGAGCATCAAGTTCTGTTAATCTTTTAAGTCTGTTATTTCTGTTTATAACTCTTCTGTATAAATCATTAACATCAGAAACAGCAAATTTACCACCATCAAGTGATACAAGAGGTCTTAAATCAGGTGGAAGAACTGGAAGTTGAGTTAACATCATCCATTCAGGTCTATTTCCAGAATTAATAAAGTTTTCAACAACTTTTAATCTTTTGATTAAAGTTTTTCTTTTTGCTTCTGATTTAGTAGCACCCATGTCTTCTTTTAATTTAGCAAGTAATTCAAATAAATCCATAGTTTCTAATAAATCTCTTACAACTTGACCACCCATATTAGCAGCAAATCCAGTGTGTTCGAATAAATCAGAAATAGTTCTATATTGTTCTTCGTTTAAAATATCATATTTTAAAACTTTTTTACTTTTTTCATTATCATAGTATGCATCACCAGCATCGCTAACGATGTATGCTTCATAATATAATACTCTTTCTAAGTCTTTTAATTTAACACCTAAAAGCGTACCAATTCTAGTTGGAAGTGAAGATACCATCCAAATATGTGCAACAGGAGATACTAAATCAATATGTCCCATTCTGTGTCGTCTAACTTTTGAAGAAGTTACTTCAACCCCACATTTTTCACATACAACACCCTTGTATCTCATTTTTTTGTATTTACCACAAAGACATTCATAATCTTTTACAGGTCCAAAAATTTTAGCACAGAATAAACCATCTCTTTCAGGTTTAAGTGTTCTATAGTTAATAGTTTCAGGTTTTTTAACTTCACCAGATGACCATGAAAGAATCTTTTCAGGACTAGCTAGTCTTAATTGAAAGGCCGAGAAATCTGTCGGTCTTTCTAACTCTTTTATTTCAATAGCTTGTAATAATTTTTCAGTTTTACTCATTAGTTTCTACCTCTTCAAAAATCTCTACATCAAGTCCTAGAGCTTTAAGCTCTTTAGTTAATACAAAGAATGTTTCTGGAACACCAGAAGCTGGAACGTTTTCACCATTAGCAATTGCTCTATAAGCTTTAGTTCTACCTTCGATATCATCTGATTTAGTTGTTAACATTTCTTTAAGAACATTAGTAGCACCATATGCTTCTAAAGCCCAAACTTCCATTTCCCCAAATCTTTGACCACCGAATAATGCTTTACCACCAACTGGTTGTTGTGTTACAAGCGAGTAAGGTCCAGTAGATCTTGCATGCACTTTTTCATCAACAAGGTGATGAAGTTTAAGCATATACATATAACCTACATTTACTCTTTCTCTCATAATTTCACCAGTTGTACCATCAGTTAATGTAGTCTTACCATCTAAATCAATCTTAGCTAATTCAAATAATTTATCAAATTCGTATTGTTTTACACCATCAAATACTTGTGTTGCAAATCTAACACCTTTTGTCCAATCTTGACCATATGCAACTAATTCTTCATCAGTTAAAGAATCCATAAATTCTTTTCCATTCATAAGTTTAGCAACAGAAGCAATTTCAGTCATTTTAGCTCTAAGTTCTTGGATAAAATCAGCTTTTTTAGCATCAAATATATCTTGAATTTGTGCTCCAAGTTTTTTCCCAACTAAACCTAAGTGAACTTCTAAAATTTGACCAATATTCATACGCGAAGGTACTCCAAGTGGGTTAAGAATAACATCAACAGTTGAACCATCTTCTAAGTAAGGCATATCAACTTGAGGAACAATATTAGAAACAATACCTTTATTTCCATGTCGTCCAGCCATTTTATCACCAACTTTGATTTTTCTCTTAGTTGCAACATAAACTTTTACTTGTTTAATAACACCTGAAGGTAAAATATCATCATGTTCTAAAACAGTAAGTTTTTCTTCATGATCATCTCTTAATTGAGATTTTTGTTTAATAAAATGTTCTTTAATGTCATTATATATTTTTTCAACATCAGGACCAAAAGATGCAACAACTTTTTTCATTGCAAATCTATTAACATTTCCTAATACTTCAACAGGTAAATTTTTACCTTTTTCATATATTACATCATCTAATTCAAGATCTTTTACTAATAAAGATTTAGATAATAAATCATTTATTTTTAAAATTTCTTCTCTATCTAACATTAAAAGTTTGTCATGATGTTTTACATCTAACTCAGCTTTTTCTGCTTCAATTTCAGCAATAGCTCTCTCATCTTTTTCGTATCCTTTTTTAGTGAATACTTTAACATCAACAACCGTTCCTTCCATAGAAGTAGCAGCTACTAATGATTTATTAATAACATGACCAGCTTTTTCACCAAAGATAGCTCTTAATAATCTTTCTTCTGGTGTTGGCTTAATTTCACCTTTAGGTGTAACTTTTCCAACTAAAATCATTCCAGGTTTAATGTAAGTACCAACTTTAACAATTCCAGAATTATCTAAATGTGTAATTGATTCTTCTTTAACACCAGGTAAATCTCTAGTAATTTCTTCATTACCATGTTTAAGCTCTCTACACTCAACATCTTTTTCATAAATATGAATAGATGTAAATGCGTCTTCTTTAATTAATCTTTGACTTAAAACAATCGCATCTTCATAGTTGTATCCATTCCAAGGCATAAAGGCAACCATTGCATTAACACCCACAGCTAATTCACCATTGTCCATTGAAGGACCATCAGCAATTACTTGACCAGCTTCAACAAATGCACCCTCTTTTGTACCAATTCTTTGACCAAATGAAGTATTATTATTTGTTCTAACGTTTTTAGCTACATTATAATGATCAATGAAAGCACCGTTTTCATCTTCACCTCTGATGTAAATATTCTTTGCATCAGCTTTTTCAATAGTACCAGCTCTTTTTGCTTTAATAGCTTCCCATGCATCTCTTGCTACTGTTTTTTCTAAACCAGTACCAACTACAGGAGCATTTGGACTAATTAATGGAACAGCTTGTCTCATCATATTTGATCCCATTAAGGCTCTATTGGCATCATCATGCTCTAAGAATGGAATAAGTGAAGCTGCAACCCCCATAACCATTTGTGAAGAAATATCAATTAATTGAATTTTGTTTCTATCAACTAATAAAATTTCACCATCTTGTCTAGCTTCAGTTAATGCTTCAATTATTTTACCATTATCGTCAACTTTAGTTGATCCTGGAGCAATTATTAAACCTTCTTCTTGAGTTGCAGTATAATATTTAATTTCATCCGTTACAACACCATCTTTAACAGTTTTATATGGAGCTTCGATAAATCCTAATTCATTAACTTTAGAGAAAGTTGATAATGTATTAATAAGACCAATATTTTGACCCTCTGGAGTTTCAACAGGACAAATTCTTCCATAGTGAGTTGCGTGAACATCTCTTACTTCGAATCCAGCTCGCTCTTTAACAAGTCCACCTTCACCAAGTGCAGAAAGTCTTCTTTTATGAGTAACTTCTGATAATGGATTAGTTTGATCCATAAATTGTGATAACTGCCCAGATGTAAAGAATTCAGTAATAGTTGATGTAATCATTTTTGAATTTACTAAATCATGAGGCATAATATCTTCTAAAGTACCAGATAATGTTGTCATTTTATCTCTGATAGCTTTTTGCATTTTTATTAAACCAGAATGTAATTCATTTGATAATAACTCACCAATTGCTCTAATTCTTCTATTTCCTAAGTGATCTCTATCATCAATATGACCATGTCCAGCTTTAACTTTTACTAGGTATTGAACTGTTTTAATAACATCTTCATAAGTAAGAACTGTTACATATTCAGGAACATTAACACCTAATTTATGGTTCATTTTCATTCTACCAACTCTTGTTAAATCATATCTTTCTGGATCGAAGAATAATTTTTTAACAAATTCTTTAGCAGCTTCTTTAGTAACAGGTTCACCTGGTCTCATAACTTTATAGATTCTAATTGCTGATAAATCATTTTCATCATCAATTTGTTCTGTTTGTTTTAATAATTTTAAAGATTCAGCATCTTGTTTGAATGCATTAATAATAGAGTTATCAACACCTGTAGCTAAATCATTTGCAATATCAAAATTGTCAAAACCTAAATCTAAAAGTTTTTTTAATTTTAATTCATCTAAATTAGTTAATGCATCAAATAATACTTCACCAGATTCTGGATCAAATATTGTGTTTGCAGTATATCTTTCCATTAATAATTCAATAGGATACTCAACTAATTCTAAACCACCGTCAACTAAAGCTTTAGCTTTTCTTGCAGTAAGTCTTTTTCCAGCAGCAACAATTAAATTACCTTTTTCATCTTTAACATCAAACTCAATTCTTCCTGTAAAATCATCAGGATTAAATTCAGTTAAGAATTTATTATTTTTAATTTTAACATTTAAAATTGGGTAGAATAATTTAATAATATCTTCTTTAGAATAACCTAAAGCTCTGAATAAAATAGTAACTGGTACTTTTCTTCTTTTATTAATTCTAACATAAAGGATATCTTTTGCATCATATTCAAAATATAACCAAGAACCACGATCAGGAATAATTTGACCAGTGTATATTAATTTGTTATCAGCTGTATTAGATTCATCTTCTTTGAAAATTACACCTGGAGATCTGTGAAGTTGATTAACAACTACTCTTTCAACACCATTAACAATAAATGAAGTTCTATCAGTCATTAAAGGAATTTCTCTAATAAATAGAGCTTGTTCTTTCATATCTTTAACGCCAATTTTTTCACCAGTTTTTTCGTCTAGATCCCATAAAGTTAATCTAATATTAATTTTTAAAGGAATTGAATAAGTAAGACCTCTTACCATTGATTCTCGAACATCATATTTAGGTTTACCAACATCGCTACCTAAGTAATCTAAAGTAATTCTGTTTTGGGCATCGTGTATTGGGAAAATAGACTTGAAAACTTTCTCTATTCCAGCAGCAGTACGGTCATCTTGACCAATCATTAAAAAAGTATCATATGAATTTTGCTGTAATTGTAATAAGTTTGGAATTTCGATTTGTTGAGGATTTTTTGCAAAATCAACTCTAAGTCTATTACCAGATTTTAAAGAGTTTAACATTATCGGCCTTGTAGTAAAATTTGGTTTAGTTTAAGCTTTATAGTGTATAAAGCACAAAAGCATCCGTAAAGGATAGGGTTAAAATTTCGTTAAATTCTAACCTTAGCCTTCAAAGATGCTAATCTTTATACAAGGCATTTAAGCCTTGTATAACAAGTTTCAATAAATTACAAGTGTAATTATTTAACTTCTACAGTTGCTCCAGCAGCTTCTAATTCAGCTTTTGCAGCTTCAGCATCTTCTTTAGAGATACCTTCTTTAACTACTGTACCAGCAGTTTCAGCAGCAGCTTTTGCTTCTTTTAATCCTAAACCAGTTAACGCTCTAATTACTTTAATAACGTTAATTTTTTTAGCACCTGCATCTTTGATGATAACATCAAATTCAGTTTTTTCTTCAGCTGCTTCAACAGCTCCACCAGCTACGCCAGCTACTGCAACAGGTTGTGCAGATACTCCAAATTTTTCTTCAAATTCTTTTACTAATTCTGATAATTCAAGTACTGATAAACCAGAAATGTAATCTAATACTTCTTCTTTAGAAATTGCCATGTAATATTCCTTAATTATATATTTATTTATATTTTTTTATTAATAGCTTAAAAAATTAAGCTGCCTCTTCTTCTTTTTTCTTTCTAAGAGCATCAAGCCCAATAGTAAAGTTTGTAAGTGGAGCCATCCAAGTAGCTGCAAGCATACCAAGAAGTTCTTCTCTAGATGGTAATTTAGCAAATGCATTAACAGTTGCAAGATCAGCCATTTCACCTTCAATAATACCAGATTTGATTTCAAATTTTTCTTTGTTAGCAGTTGCAAATTTATCAGCAACTTTACAAGCAGAAATTTGATCTTCAGACCATAAGAAAATATTTGTACCACTTAAAGATACTTCTCCTAACTCAGCATTTTTAATTGCAACAGTTACAAGAGTATTTTTAGCAACCTGAACTTTAGTTCCATTAGCTCTAGCATCGATTCTTAATGATTCTAACTCTTTATGAGTTACTCCATTATATCCACATACTACAATAGCTTGAGAATCTTTAAATTCAGATGTTAAATTTTCAATTATCTCAAATTTTTGTTCTTTTTTCATTTTTATCTCCCTTCAAAACATCGACTTCGGTAGGACTTATTAAAAACGGGAAGTTTTTAACCCACTGTCTTCAGTTTTTATTTCAGTGCTTTGAACACTCAAAAATATTGACTTTATCAACACTATTGAATGTTTTATTAAATAAGGAAGAATCCTTATTTAATATCCATTAATTCTGAAGCATCAACATTAATTGATGGTGACATAGTTAATGAAACAGCTGCATTAGTATAAAATCTACCTTTTGCAGATGCTGGTTTTTGTTTGTTAATTGCTGCAATAAATGCTTCAATATTTTCTTTAATAGCTTCTGTTGAGAAAGAAATTTTTCCAACTGCTGCTTGCATATTACCTTTTTTATCAACTCTATATGCTACTTGACCACCTTTAGCATCATTAACTGCTTTAGTAACGTCCATAGTAACTGTTCCAACTTTAGGATTAGGCATTAAACCTTTTGGTCCTAAAACTCTACCTAATTTTCCAACTAGTCCCATACAATCAGGAGTTGCAATTAAAACATCAAAATCAATATTTCCAGCCATTACAGTTTCAACTAAATCATCGTTACCAACAATATCAGCACCAGCTGCTTTAGCTTCGTCCATTTTAACACCCTTAGCAAATACTGCAACTCTAACAGTTTTACCAGTACCATTTGGAAGTACAACTGCACCTCTAATCATTTGATCAGCATGTCTTGGATCAACATTTAAATTAATTGCAACTTCAACACTTTCGTCAAACTTTGTTGATTTTAATTCTTTTAATAAGTTACAAGCATCAGAAAGAGAGTAATCTCTTTGTTCAATTTTTTCTTTTAATGATTTATATCTTTTTGCCATTTTATTCTCCGCAATATTTTATTTGTTTGCTACCAGCGTTTCATAAGTCTGCTGGTAAGACTTAATTACTAAAAAGTAATACTATAATACTGTTTCAACACCCATTGATCTAGCAGATCCAGCAACAATTTTTGCAGCTTGTTCTTTATCATCAGTATTTAAATCAGCAATTTTCATATCAACTATTTCCAGAATTTGGTCTTTAGTTAATTTTCCGATTTTATTTTTTAAAGCATTATCAGAACCTTTTTTGATTCCAGATACTTTTTTAATTAAATCAGTCATTGGTGGTTGTTTTAACTCAAAAGTGAAACTTTTATCAGCATAAACTGTAATTTCAACAGGAATATTAAATCCCTTTTTATCTTTTGTTTTTTCATTGAATGCTTTACAGAATTCCATGATATTGATACCTCTTTGACCTAATGCAGGTCCAACAGGTGGCGATGGATTCGCAGCACCAGCAGGTATTTGTAATTTAAGTTTTCCAGTAACTTTTTTAGCCATAATATTCCTTTTTTATTTTTAATGATTTTAATGATTAGGCATTAGGCAAGAAAACTATGTAAGAAGCAAGTTTTTTTGCCTAATGCCTAAAAAATAAGTTTTATACTACTCTTTCAACTTGTGTATATGAAATTTCAACAGGAGTATTTCTACCAAATATTGAAACATTTAACTTTAACTGCCCAGAAGCCATATCAAAATCTTCAACTATACCATTAAAGTTTGCAAATGGACCTTCATTTATTCTTACCATTTCACCCTCATCAAATGAAACTTTTGGTTTTGCTGCTGCTCTATTATTAACTTTATCTAAGATAGCTGCAATATCTTTTTCAGATAATGGTGTAGGTTTTTTCGATTCACCAATAAATCTTCCTACTTTTGCCATTGATTGAATTGCATGCCATAATCCTGTATCTAGATCAATATTTGCAAATGCATATGCTGGATATAAAGGTCTTTCAACTATAGATTTTTTACCTTTTTTAACTTCAATTAAATCTTCTGTAGGAACTAAAACATCAGCTATTTTGCCGTCTTCTCGTTCTTCTGATAATTGAATTAATGCTCTTTTTACTGCTAATTCACTACCTGAATAAGTTTGGATTGCGTACCATTTATGTGCCATTATAATGTTCCTTAGTTTATTATAGAAGATAAGCTTAATGACATTATTGCATCAATTAGAGCTAAAAATAAAGAGATTACAGTTACAACTATAAATACAGAAAGGTATGCAGATCTAATTTGTTCTTTAATTGGAAAAATTACTTTAAACAGCTCTTCTTTTGCATTTCTATAATATGTTTTTAATTTATTCACTATTTCACTCCGGATTAATAATAAGCTTTTAAATTCTTTTAAAAAGAGTCAAAACTACTTTTAAAAAAATTCTACTTCTTTGTATAGGACGGGAATTATATCTAAGTTAAACTTTACTTTTACTTAAGTAAAACTAAATATGTTTATAATACTGATTTTTGATTGATTTTATTTTATTAAGAGAAATGGCAGGCCAGGAGGGACTCGAACCCACAACCGTCGGATTTGGAATCCGGCGCTCTACCATTGGAGCTACTGACCTAACTATAAGATGAAGAAGCAATATAATTGCTTCTTCTTAAAGTCTTATGACTTTAATTTTACTTCTTTGTGTAAAGTATGTTTTTTTAATCTTGGACTATATTTCTTAGTCTCAAACTTTTCAGTATGAGTCTTAGGATTTTTCATAGTAGTGTAGTTAATATCACCACACTCTTGACATTTAAGTCCGATTTTTATATTTGCGCTTGCCATAAATCAATCCTTACTTGATAATTTCTGCAACAACACCAGCACCAACAGTTCTACCACCTTCTCTAATAGCGAACTTTGTTCCCTTTTCAAGAGCGACAGGAGCAACTAATGCTACAGTCATTTCAACGTTGTCACCAGGCATAACCATTTCAGTACCTTCTGGAAGTGTACAAGAACCAGTTACATCAGTAGTTCTTACGTAAAATTGTGGTCTATATCCAGAGAAGAATGGAGTATGTCTACCACCCTCTTCTTTAGAAAGAATATATACTTCACATCTAAAGTCAGTATGAGGAGTGATTGTACCAGGCTTAATTAAAACTTGACCTCTTTCAACGTCTTCTTTTTTAACACCTCTTAATAGAACACCACAGTTATCACCTGCTTCACCTTGTTCCATTTCTTTTCTGAACATTTCAACACCAGTTACAGTAGTAGTAATAGTATCTCTAATTCCAACGATTTCAATTGTTTCACCAATTTTAACGATACCTTTTTCAATTCTACCAGTTACAACTGTTCCTCTTCCTGAAATAGAGAAAACATCTTCAACAGGCATTAAGAAATCTTGTTCAGTATCTCTTTTTGGAGTTGGGATATAAGTATCAACAGCATCCATAAGTTGCATGATTTTAGCAGACCATTCACCATTTACACCAGCTTTAGCTTCTTCTAATGCTTGGAATGCAGATCCTGCAATAATTGGAGTGTCATCACCTGGGAAATCATAATCAGAAAGTAACTCTCTAATTTCCATTTCAACTAGTTCTAACATTTCTTCTTTATCTTCTTCGTCTAATTGATCTTCTTTGTTCATGAAAACAATGATGTAAGGAACACCAACTTGTTTAGATAATAAGATATGCTCTCTAGTTTGTGCCATAGGACCATCAGTAGCTGCAATAACTAAGATAGCTCCATCCATTTGTGCAGCACCAGTAATCATGTTTTTAACATAATCGGCGTGACCTGGACAATCTACGTGTGCATAGTGTCTAGTTGCTGTTTCATATTCAATATGAGAAGTAGCAATTGTAATTCCTCTTTCTCTTTCTTCTGGTGCATTATCGATTTGATCATAATCCATCATAGTTCCACCACCAGCGTTAGTTAAAACTGCTGATATTGCTGCTGTTAAAGTAGTTTTACCATGATCTACGTGACCGATAGTCCCGATATTTACGTGTGGTTTACTTCGTTCAAATTTTTCTTTTGCCATAGAATTTTCCTTCTAGTTTTAGGTTATTGCCCTCTGAGTAGATAAGCCCAGTAGCTTCTCTATTCAGAGGGGATTTATTATTAATTATATAGATATTTTACTATCTATTAATTTTTGTGCGTGTATTATATAAAATTAATACTAAAAAAAAGCTTAGTGGGATAAATATTTATAAAGAGTTATAAAATTTGTGCTTAAAACTAAGCTCCCAATAATCAATAAATAAATGGAGCGGGAAACGAGACTCGAACTCGCGACAATCTGCTTGGAAGGCAGAGGCTCTAGCCAACTGAGCTATTCCCGCATTCATTATAGTGGTGGGAAGAGAAGGACTCGAACCTTCGAAGCCGTAGGCGGCGGATTTACAATCCGCAGGATTTGACCACTCTCCAACCTTCCCGTTGAAAATTATTGTTTCGTTTAGTGTTATTCTTTACAGACTATGCACTATGTAAATGGAGCTGGTGAAGGGACTTGAACCCCCGACCTGCTGATTACAAATCAGCTGCTCTAGCCAAGCTGAGCTACACCAGCACCTAATTTAAATGGTGGCTCGAGACAGAATCGAACTGTCGACACAAGGATTTTCAATCCTTTGCTCTACCGACTGAGCTATCGCGCCATTACTTAAATTGGAGTGGAAGTATACACACAAGGTGTTTAAAGTTTGCTTAAACCCAAAACAAGTTCTTTAAATTCTTTTCCTCTTTGGGCATAAGAAGAGAATTGATCTAGTGAAGATGCCGCAGGAGACAGTATTCCTATAGAATCATCTTCTAAATTTTCATTTATTTTTATTACTGAATTTTTTAATATCTTACAATTCTCTACTTCAATATTATACTCATTACAGTAGTTTTCAACTTTATCGCTATTAGTTCCTATAGAATATACTTTAATATTTAGCTTATT
This sequence comes from Poseidonibacter antarcticus, assembly GCF_003667345.1. Taxonomy (NCBI): domain Bacteria; kingdom Pseudomonadati; phylum Campylobacterota; class Epsilonproteobacteria; order Campylobacterales; family Arcobacteraceae; genus Poseidonibacter; species Poseidonibacter antarcticus. Next base: position 15,717 of record NZ_RCWF01000007.1, on the reverse strand, counting down.
TATATTTTCAAAAAGTGGAATTAGATTAGCACCCTTATCATCTCCACCTAAAATAAGATGAATTCTTTTATCTTTATATGGTACAAGAGCATTTATTGTTGCATCAACATTTGTAGCTTTTGAGTCATTAACCCATATTCTATTTTTATTATCGTTAAACTCTTCTACTTTATGTTCATCAATAGTAAAGGTATTAATTCTTTTATAATCTATTTCATCAGAAATGATTTTTTTACTCACAAGTGCTAAAAGTGCATCTAGTAAGAATGGTTCTTTAAATTTTATTTTACTTTTATCAATATCAAATTTTTTACATAAATCATCACTATCTTTGTATATGACTTTACGTGCTTTTGTTTTGTAGTCTTTATATTTTTGCGGGATAATTGCTATATCATTGTCTTCCATTAATAAAAGTGGTTTTAATTTTGCATCTTCATACTCTTTAAATGTACCATGCCATGTAATATGATCTTCAGAGATTGGGAGTAATATATATATGTTAGGTTTAGCAATATTTGTATAATGCAAGGTAAAAGAAGATGTCTCTAAAATCCATATAGATGCTTTTAAATCTAATTTACTTAAAGGAGTACCAATATTACCACCACAAACAGAATTATGACTATTTAATATATGTTGGCACATTTGAGTAGTTGTTGTTTTACCATTAGTACCTGATATCCAAATTGAAAAAGGCATTACATCTTCAAATAAATCATAATCACTTTGAATATTTTTTGCTTTTTTAATCATTTGATTAAAAGGAGGAATACCGGGACTTACAATAGTTCTTTTTTCTGAATTTAAATCATATAATTCGAAATCTTTATCATCATATAATAGTGCATTAGGAAATTTCTCTTTGATAGCTTGTGCTGTAATTCCTTTTCCTAATACTCTTATTTTTTCATTTGTATTCATTATTACTCTTTATCTGATTTTTAGACTCATTAATGCAAGAAGATTTGTCATAAAAGCAATTATCCAAAACCTTACAATAATTTTATTTTCTTTCCAACCTTTTTGTTCAAAATGGTGATGAATTGGAGCCATAAGAAAAATCCTTTTTTGTCTTAACTTATAAGAACCCACCTGTAAAATTACAGATAATGTTTCTAATACAAAAATAAAACCTATTATTACAAGTAAAACTTCTGATTTAGCAACAATTGCCATATATCCCATAAATGCACCTATAGGAAGTGATCCTGAATCTCCCATAAATACTTCTGCAGGATGAGAATTAAACCATAAAAAGGCAATCAATGAACCTGAAAGTCCAGCACCCACAATTGCTAATTCACCTGCAAGTTTAATATTTGGTAGTAAGAGATAAGAAGACAATATTGCATGACCTGTTATATAAACTAAAACTGATAATGTAAAAAATGCCATAATTGATGGAACTGTCGCTAACCCATCTAAACCATCAGTTAGATTAACTGCATTTGATGCTGATACCATTACTACCATCCAAAATAAAATAGCATATACTCCCATATCAAATAGTGGTAATTTATAAAAAGGTATATGCAAGGTTGTTGTATGTGCAAAATAATATAGAATGAAACCGACAATACCTGCACATAAAAATTGTAATACTAATTTAGCTCTAGCACTTAGACCAGCTGAGTTCTTATTCTTAGTTATTTTTGAATAATCATCTTGCATCCCTATTAATGAAAATAGAGCAATTGTTGTTAATCCACCTATAATATAAAAATTATTTAACTTTGCCGTTAGCAAGGTAGCTATTATTGTTGCAAGAATAAAAACCATTCCTCCCATAGTAGGAGTGCCTGCTTTTTCTTGGTGACCTAAAGGTGCATGTTCATATATAGGCTGGGATGCATTCTTTGATTTAGCCCATTTTATAAACTTTGGTAATAAAAACATTGTTAAAAAAAATGCAATTATAAAACTTATTCCAGCTCTAACTGAAATGTATTGGAAAATATTAATCTCTAGATGCCTATAAAACCAGTAAAACAAACTCAAACCTTCATTTTGATATAATCAGCGATTATATTATATTATACTTTTTAAAAGGTTTAAACAATGACAAACAAAACTATTCTTGTAATTACAGATGGGATTGGATACAACAAATCATCAGACTATAATGCATTTTTGCAAGCTAATACTCCTACATATGATAATTTATTTAAAAATACTCCATATTCGCTAATTCATACATATGGTAAATATGTAGGTTTACCTGATGGCCAAATGGGTAATTCTGAAGTTGGACATATGACTATTGGTTCAGGAAGAATCTTGTATCAAGATTTAGTAAAAATAAATATAGCTATAGAAGAAAATACTTTAAAAGATAACCAAGTATTTAAAGATTGTTTAAATTCGTCAAAAAATATTCATCTTCTTGCTTTATTAAGTGATGGTGGAGTTCATTCTCATATTAATCATTTAATAGCAATGGCACAAATTGCTAAGAAAGAAAATAAAAAAGTTTTTATTCATATGATTACTGATGGTAGAGATGTAGCCCCCGATTCTGCTAACAAATATATCAAACAAATTATTGATATTTGCGATGAAGATATTAAAATAGCTACAATTGCTGGACGTTATTATACAATGGATAGAGACAATAGATGGGATAGAATTCAAAAAGGACATGATGCAATTGCTTTAGCATTTCCAAAAACTTCATTATCTCCTACTGAATTTGTAGAAAATTCTTATAAAGAAGATGTTTATGATGAATTTATTATTCCTACAGCTTTTGAAGGTTATGAAGGATTGAAAAAAGATGATTCAATAATCTTTTGTAACTTTAGATCAGATAGAATGAGAGAAATATCTTCAGTGTTTGCAGATAAAAACTTTTCACATTTTCCAAAATTTTCTGAAAACTTACATATTGCAACAATGACTCAATATGATAAGAATATTCCTGTACCTGTATTATTTCCAAAAGAAACACCAAAAAATACACTTGCTGAAGTAATTTCAAATGCTGGATTAAATCAACTTCATACAGCTGAAACAGAAAAATATGCACATGTAACTTTCTTTTTTAATGGTGGACTTGAAGAACCATTTTTAAATGAAACAAGAGTTTTAACACCATCACCAAATGTTGCTACTTATGATTTACAACCAGAAATGAGTGCACCACAAGTTGGGAAAAATGTTATAGATGCGATGAATAATAACACTGATTTTATTGTAGTAAATTTTGCAAATGGTGATATGGTTGGTCATACAGGAGATTTTGAAGCAAGTAAAAAAGCTGTTGAAGCTGTTGATTATGAGCTTGGACTAATTATAGAAAAAGTTAAAGAACTAGATTATAATCTTATTTTAACATCAGACCATGGTAATTGTGAAAGAATGCGAGATGAAAATGGTAATACTTTAACAAATCATACAGTAGGAGATGTTTACTGCTTTATAATGTCACCAAAAGTTAAAGAAGTTAAAACAGGAAGTTTAAATAATATAGCACCCACTGTATTAAAATTAATGAATTTAGCTATTCCAGAAGAAATGGATGAAACTTTAATAAAAAGTTAATTTATATGTTAAATATTGATATAAATAAATTAGAGATAAAAAGTCAAGATAAAACCTTGCTTGATATCTCTTTTAATATAAGTGATTCAACTGCATTAATTGGACAAAGTGGAAGTGGAAAATCTTTAACACTAAAAGCTTTACTAAATCTCTTACCAAATACTCTTACTTGTGAAAAAAAAATTAATTCAAATTTTGATTTAGATTTTAATTCTATTGGATTTATTCCGCAAAATCCTTTTACTTCTTTATCCCCTATGACAAAAATACATAAGCAATTTTTTTGTAGCTATGAAAAAAAAGAAGAAGTATTGAAATTAGTTGATTTAGATATATCAATATTAGATAAGTTTCCTAATCAATTAAGTGGTGGACAAATACAAAGAGTTATTATTGCTATTGCGTTAAGTAAAGATATAAAATTTTTATTACTTGATGAACCTACAACTGCACTTGATATTGAGAATAAAACTAATATTATTAAATTGATTAATGATTTAATTCAAAGATTTAATATATTAGTTCTTTTTGTAACTCATGATATTGATTCGATAAAAGATATTTGTAAAAATATAGTTATAATTAAAGATGGAATTATTATTGAACAAGGAAATACAAAAGAAATTTTAAATAATCCTTATCAAACTTATACAAAAACATTGATCAACTCAACATTTAAAAATAAAGATTTTAGGAAATAATATGATTAAATACATTTTTGGTTTTATTCTACTTGTAACATTAGCTGTTTTAGGATGGTTATATACATTATATGATGAAATAAAACATGACATTGATAAAGTAGTAAACTACTCACCTAAACAAAGTACACAATTTTTTGATAAAAATGGAAAACTAATTGCTAACACATTTACGGGTGAAAATAGAGAATATGTTAAATATGACGATATTCCAGCAAGAATTATTGAAGGTCTTGTTGCAATTGAAGACACTCAATATTTCGAACATATAGGTATAAATCCAGATGCTATAAGTAGAGCAATTATAAAAGATATTAAAGCAGGAGGTTTTGTAGAAGGAGCTAGTACACTAACTCAACAACTAATAAAGATGTTAGTTTTATCTAGTGAAAAAAAACTTATTAGAAAAATAAAAGAAGCCCTTCTTGCTATTAGACTTGAAACTATTTTAACAAAAGAAGAAATACTTGAAAGATATTTAAACAATGTTTATTTTGGTCATGGATATTATGGAATAAGAACTGCTGCACGTGGATATTTTAAAAAAGATTTATATGAATTATCATTAAAAGAAATGGCAATTTTAGTAGGACTGCCAAGAGCTCCTAGTTTTTATGCTCCAACAAAAAACCTAAAAATTTCTTTAGCACGAGCGAATCAAGTTATTACAAGACTAAATACATTAGGTTGGATTAATAAAGAGCAGTATGAAACAGCTATTAAAGAAGTACCAAAAATTTATAATCAAACACTAACTAAAAATAAAGCTCCTTATGTTATTGATTATGTAATCAAAACATTAAGAGATGATATCCCTGATATTAAATCTGGTGGATACAAAATTAAATTAACAATTGATTTAGAAGCACAAGAAATTGCAAAAAAAGCTTTAAAATTATCATATAATCAAGCATTAAAAAGAGACTTAGATTTTAGAAAAAGATCAAATAAACCTAATGATGATTCATATGTAAAAGAACTAAATGGTGCACTTGTTTCAATTGAAAGTAATACAGGAAAAATACTAGCATTAGTTGGGGGAATTGATTATCAAAAATCTATGTTTAATAGAGCAGTTCAATCAAAAAGACAACCAGGAAGTTCTATCAAGCCATTTTTGTACCAAATAGCATTAAATGAAGGAAGAAATCCTGCTTCACAACTTATAGATATATCTAGAACTTATGATTATACAGTTAATGGGGTTGATAAAAAATGGCAACCTAGAAATTATGAACAAAATTTTAAAGGATTTATCAATTTAAGAGAATCCTTAGTTCATTCAAGAAATTTATCAACAATAAATTTAGTAACAGATACAGGTATTAATATTGTTTATAAAGGATTGGAATCATATGGATTTACAAATCTACCTAATGATTTGTCAATAACACTAGGTACAATGTCTGTATCTCCACTTGAATTTAGTGAATATTATAGTATATTTGCAAATAATGGAACACAGGTAAAACCTTATATAATTGAAGAAATTACAAATAATGCTGGAGAAACGGTAACTTTTGAACCACAAACTAAAGAAATAAATACTCCAGAACAAACATTTTTAATAACATCTATTTTAAAAGATGTTGTTACAAGAGGAACAGCAAGACAAGCTAAGGTTCCAGGTATTGAACTTGCAGGGAAAACAGGTACAACTAATAATAATATAGATGGATGGTTTTGTGGATATTCACCTTCAATAGAAACAATTGTTTGGTTTGGTAATGACAATAATAAGCCTATGAGAAGATCAGAAACAGGTGGAAGAATAGCTGCTCCTGCATTTTCATATTATTATAAAAACTATTTAAAGTTACATCCAGAAATAGCTAGAAGTTTTATTAAACCTTCTAAAGTTTATACATCTAAAATAAATGGTAAAACAGAATACTATACGGATACTTCTCCTTTACCTGAAATAGATATTAATACTACTACAGAAAATTTAGGAGATGAAGTAATAGAGTTTTAAAGAACTCTATTATTATGTTTTTATTAAGTAAAGAAATTAGATCTAAAAAAAGGTAAGTTCATTTGAACTTACCTTTTTTTTATAATTTATCCTTAGATTAACAAGAATAAGTAGTTTTAAATTCAAATGCTGTTGGTCTAGCTTCATCAGGTTGAACCTGAGTTTCAAATTTATAATGTTGATATGTATCAACCATATCTTTTGAAAATACTGGTTGTAAGAAATCATTATCTCTAATTAAAGCTTCTAATGAACCTCTTAAAGTATGAGGCATTTGAGGAATTTCTCTTTCTCTAATCTCAGCTAAAGGCATTTCATATAAATCTTCATCCATTGGACCAATTGGTTCAATTTTATTTGCAATTCCATCAAGACCAGCCATTAACATAGCAGCAAATGCTAAATAAGGACAAGCAGCAGAATCTGGGAATCTCATTTCAACTCTAGTTGCTTTTTCACCAGCTCCATAAGGAACTCTACAAGAAGCAGATCTATTTTGAGAAGAATAAGTTAAAATTGAAGGTGCTTCAAATCCTGGAATTAATCTTTTGTATGAGTTTGTTACTGGGTTTGTAAATGCAGCAACTGCACGTGCATGTTTAAATACTCCACCAACATAATGTCTAGCCATTTCAGAAAGATTACCATATTCACCTTCTGTATAGAATAAGTTTTTACCTTCTTTCCAAATTGATTGGTGAACATGCATACCATTTCCATTATCACCAAACATTGGTTTTGGCATAAATGTACAAGTTTTACCATTTAAATGTGCAACCATTTTACATACATATTTATATTTTTGTACGTTATCTGCAGCTTCAATTAAATCTCCAAAAACAATACCAATTTCACCTTGACCTTGTGCAACTTCATGGTGTCCTAAAATTACTTCTAATCCAACTTGCTCAAGAACTAACATCATCTCAGCTCTTAAATCTACCATTGAATCTGTTGGTTGTGCTGGGAAATAACCACCTTTAGTTCCAGGTCTATGACCCATGTTCCCACCTTCATAATCAGTTGATGAAGACCATTCACCTTCTTCTGAGTCAACTCTATAATATGATTCATTAATATTATCAATGATTTTGATATCATCAAAAATAAAAAATTCATTTTCTGGTCCAAAGTATGCAACATCACCAACACCAGACTCACTTAAGTGAGTTAATGCTTTTTTAGCAATAGATCTTGGACATTTTTCATATAACTCATTTTTATAGATGTCATAAACATCACAAATTACAATAATTGTAGAATCAGCTGTAAATGGATCTAAAAAAGCAGTTCCTACATCTGGTTTTAAAATCATATCCGATTTATTGATAGGCTGCCATGCATCAACAGAAGAACCATCAAAAGGCATACCGAATTCTAATTGACTTTCAGTAACTGCACTCATCATATATGAAATGTGATGCCACATTCCTTTCATATCTGTAAATCTAAAATCTACAAACTTTACTTCATTATCTTCACAATATTTAAAAAACTCTTCTGTATTGTTAACAAATTTACCCATTGTTATAGCTCCTTGAATTTATATATGCGACAATTTTATCAAAAATAATAAAAAATAAGCTAAAATCAGTGTATAAAAACTATACAAGTAATAAAAAAAGTATACTTTTTCCTAATATACTCAAATTATAAAATTATTAATTGAGAGTCTCTATTAGAAAAAGTCATACATTTTGTATAACCTATATCTTTTGCTAAAGATTTGCCTTCTTCATATTTAAAACCAACTTGATCAACTGAATGAGCATCCGAACCAAATGTAATATTTATATCTAATTCATAGGCTAATTCTAAAAGTGTTCTAGAAGGATAAGTCTCTTTTATTGGTTTTCGCAAGCCTGCTGTATTTATTTCTAAAACCATATTAGATTTTTTTATTGCTAGAAGTGCATTTTTTGCTAATAGTCTAATATCTTTTTTAGGTAAGAATTTAAATACTTTAATTAAATCTAAATGTCCAACAATATCAAATAAACCAGTTTTTGCCATTGCTTCAATTGCAGCAAAATATTCAGTCCATATAGTATCAATATCTTTTGATTTATAAACTCCAATAAATTCAGGATTATCAAAACCCCACATATCATTTTTGTTTTTTAAAAAATGAACAGAACCAATTAGATAATCAACTTTTGCATTAATTATTTCATCTAATATATAACCTTCAAGATAATCAACTTCATAAGCTAATAAAACTTCAATTTTTTCTTTATATTTTTCTTTTAAATCTAATATTTCTTTTTCATATAAAGGTTTATCAGATATATCCATTCTATATTTTGGATCATAATTCATAGGTGCATGATCTGAAAATCCATATATATCTATTCCTAATTCAATTGCTCTTAATAAATATTCTTCACTCGTACCACTTGCATGATTACATAAAGTTGTATGATTGTGTAAATCTACTCTCATGATAATATCCCTGAACCTTTTATTGCTGTACTTCTATCTTTTGCATATACTCTATTTCCATTTATAATATCATATTTCCAAATTGGAGCTTGAGCTTTAAAATCTTCAACAAATTCATCTATTAATTCTAAAGCAACTCTTCTTTTAGGAGAACAAACAGCAGCAATATATGAACTTTCATGATTAAATACATCGCCACAACTATGTGCCATTAAAACAATTGCATTTAATTTTTTTGCTTTTTCTATCCAGGAGTTAAACCAAGTATCTAAAATAGGTTCATAAATATCAAAAGATAAACCATCTATTTTATCTTCATCTCTTACAACCCCTACAAAGGTAATTATTGCTCCATAATTTGAGCTTTTATATTTAGCATACCAAGCATTTGTAATTTTTTCAACAGGTAAACTACCTTCAAATAATTCTAAATTTTTCATATTCTGCCTTTTTTCTATCATCCACCACAAACAGGTGGTAATAATGAAATTTTATCTCCAGAAAAAAGCTCTATATCTTTTCTTGATACTAGTGTATCATTTATTGCAACTGCACAGTTTTCTAACCACAATGAAACTTCATCATCTTTTTTTAATATTTCAGACAACTGTGATAAATTAGATATATCAAGATTCATTGATTCTTTATTAATAGGCCCTAAAAATTCTACTTTAACCACTTTAAACCCTTATTTATTCTTTTTTGATTATTATAGCAAAAGAATTTTAAGTTAAAGGACTTCGCTTATTATGATTTTTGCAAAAATAGATTTTATAAATTTATTACCATTTCATGTGTATATAAAGAAAAATATAAGATCAACACAGACTAAAGCAATCATTGAATATAAAAAATCTTATCCCTCTTTAATAAATAAAAAATTAAAAAAAAGAAAAGTAGATTCGGCTTTTATTTCATCAATTGCATCAAGACATGAAAAAAAATTAGACCTAGGAATTATCGCAAAAAAAGATGTATTATCTGTACTACTAATACCAGGAATTGATGAAAAAGATTATCAAAGTGAAACTTCTAATGCATTAGCAAAAGTATTAAAACTAAATGGAAAAGTTTTAATAGGAGACAAAGCACTAAAATATTATCATGAAAATAAAAAGACAAGCTTTATTGATTTAGCACAAGAATGGAATGATAAATATAAGCTACCTTTTGTATTTGCAGTTTTATGTTATTCTTCTAATAAAAAAGAACTCACTAAACTTACTAAGAAATTTAATAAAAATCATATAAAAATACCAACATACATATTAAATCAATATTCTAAAAGAACAGGAATATCAAATAAAGATATTTTAGATTATCTAAAAAAAATTGATTATAATATTGGAATAAAAGAAAAAAGAAGTTTAAAACTTTTTTTAAAATTAACAAAATAGGGAAAATAATATATGACAATATTCGATACTATAATCTTAGGAATAATTGAAGGAGTTACAGAATTTCTTCCAATATCATCAACAGGACATTTAATAGTTGCTAGTGAATTCTTAGGAATTGAGCAAACTAGTATCAATAAAGCTTTTGAGGTGATTATACAATTTGCAGCAATTCTAGCTGTAATATTAAACTATCCCTCTAAATTTACATTTAAACATATTAGTTTATGGACAAAGGTATTTATTGCTTTTTTACCTATTGCAGGTATTGGATTTTTATTTGCAAAAGATGTAAAAGCAATGTTTTCAATTGAAATAGTTGCATATATGTTTATTATAGGTGGAATTATATTTTTAATTGTAGAAAAGTTTTATAATGAAAAAAAAACTCATACCTTAGATGTTGAAGATGTAACTTACAAGCAAGCAATTTGGATTGGATTAGCTCAAATATTTGCTTTAATACCTGGAACTTCAAGAGCAGGTTCTAGTATTATTGGAGCTATGTTAGTAGGACTTAATAGAAAAGCTAGTGCAGAGTTTTCATTTCTCTTAGCTTTTCCTGTTATGTGTGCTACAACTGCTTATGATTTAATGAAGCATTATAAAGAACTATTCTCTGATGTACATATTGTAAATCTTGCCGTTGGATTTATCATATCTTTTATTGTTGCATTTATTACTATTAAATTATTTCTAAAATTTCTTGAAACTTTTACTTTTGTTGCCTTTGGAATTTATAGAATTTTATTTGGAATATTACTTCTTATTATTTTGAACTATAATATTACATATTAAAGAAACAGCATTTGAATTAATTGAAGAAGTTAATTTTTTACTCATATCGTGAATATCACTATTTATTGCATTGAAAAAATCTTCTTCATTTAAATCTTCTTCTCTTTGTAAAAAACATAAACCTCTATTTTCTAAATCTTTTGCATTATAATACTGATGATCTGCTGCTGCATGCTTATAAGGAATAAAAAAAGTTGGTAAACAGTTTGCACAAAGCTCCCATAAAGTTGAAGCCCCTGCCCTGCTAACTGCAAAATCTGCTTTTTCCATTTTTTTGGGAATCTCTTTAGAAAAATCAAAAATATCAGCTTTAATATTGAGTTTTTTATATTCTTCTTTAACTCTAGAAAAATCATTTTTACCCGTTTGATGAATTATATTAATACCCATTTTATTTAGTTTTGGTGCAAGTTTTAAAGCAAAATCATTAATTACAAGCGCTCCTTGAGAACCTCCAAAAAAAGCTATTGTTTTAACCTTATCTCTAATTCTTCCTAATTGAAAAAACTCTTCAGATACGGGATAATCTTTTATTTTAGATTTTTTTTCAAATGAAGAAAAGAGTTCTGTTGCAAATCTTGAAGTAACTTTATTTAAAGTACCCATTACAGAATTTTGTTCATGAATATAAAGTTTACATCCAAGTTTTATAATTGATGCAAAAGTCGCAGCTGCAGCTGAAAATCCTCCAACAGAGATTACTGTCTTTACATTATATTTTGAGAATAATCCTAAGCAATAACTTGTTTTTGATATTATATTAAACAAAGATATAAGTTTTCCGAAACCATTTTTATTAACTACCCCTTTAGTATCTAAAAAATATGTAGCTTTAAATCTTTTATCATTTTCAAACCATTGTCTATCTTGTCCATTAGAAGATCCTATAAAAATCACAGGAATCCCCCTTTTATTAAATTCATCAACAAAGGCATCAGCAACTTTTAAATGGCCACCAGTACCTCCTCCTGTTATAACAACACTTCCATTCATTCTAAACCTCTTTATCTTTTATTTTTTTACTTTCACTAGGAACAACTCTACTTATTGATAAAACTAAACCGATTGCAATGGACATAGATAACATAGATGATCCCCCATAAGAAAGCAAAGGTACAGCAATCCCTTTAATTGGTATCATTCCAGATATTCCATAAGAATTTATTAAAAAAGCAATTATAATCATTAATGCAATCCCTAGACTAAAAAGGTGATATATAGGATTTGAAACTCTAATACTAATTCTAAATATTCTCCAAATAATGCTAAATACAATTCCTACAATACAAATTAAGCCTAATAATCCTATTTCTTCTGTAATTCCAGCTAAAACGAAATCTGTATGAACTTCAGATAGGAAACCAACTTTAATATCACCATTAGAAATACCCTGTCCTAAAAAACTTCCATTATGCATTGCATTTAAAGAGTGAGAAACTTGATACGGTTCAGGTAACTCATCAATTCTTAAATACTGCCCAGCCCAAGAAGGAAGAAATGATAATATTCCATCTTGAACCATTGCCCACCAAGAATAAATTCTTTGAATTCTATGAGGAGCAGCAAGTATTAATCCAACTAAACCTATGAGTGCTCCTGCACCTAATACTAAAAATATTTTAAAAGATCTATTTGCAAAGATAAGTAATATTATTAAAATAATACCTAAAAGCACTACCTGTCCCAAATCTTTTTGCATAAAAGCAACTATGAAAACTACAGCTAAAAATGTTAAAAAATATGGTGCTAAAAGTAGTGATTCTTTTTTTAAACCAATTTTCTTTGGCTGGTCCATAACTTTTCTATGAAAAGACCAAGATAAAAAATATATAAAACCTATTTTAAAAAATTCTACAGGAGCTAATGAAAAACCTGGTAATCTTATCCACCTATTAGCACCTCCAGATGCTGTTACCATAGAACTTGGAAGAGCTGGCATAATAGCCATTAAAAAGAAAAATAAGAAAAATAAAGTCATTCCTACTTTTCCAACTAGTTTATCTGGATCAAAAAGTGAAAAAGTCCACATTATTAGTATGGCAACAATAGCAACCATAGCTTGTCTAATAAAAAAATGAAATTGATCATATCCATAAAATTGAACAGTATAAATACTAAGCGAGTACGAGAATATCACACTTAAGGAAATTAATAGAGAGACTAATATCAATAAAGTATAATCAGCTTTTTGACAATATAAATTATTTTTTATTGCTTTAATCTTATTTTTGTTAAAATACATATCTTATTATATAATATTATGGATAAAGATGCCTTCAAATAAAATCGAAAAAATTAATAAAACAAAAAAAATTGCAATATTATTTGCTATTATTTTTTTATTTCTATTAATACTTGTCTTTTCAGTATTTAGAACTATTACAGAATATAGACATATGCCTACACTTAAAAGTGAAAAAAAAGAATTATCAGTTCGTGGAGATATTGTAAGTTCAGATAATTTTAAAATTGCATCTTCAAAAAAGCTTTATAAAGCCTCAATAGATACTAGACATTTAGCTCAAGATAAAAAAGAATTATTTTTACACTTATTTTCAATTTATAGTAATATTCCATATAACAAGTTAAATGAAAAACTTCAAAAAGTAAAGAATAAGCCTGGAAACTTAGTACTATCTTATAATATAGATTCAAGAACAGCAAAAAACTTAAAAGAATTAGCTTTTAAATTAAGACGATTAAATGTATTTATCTCAAGAAAAGTAAAAGGTGGGAAAATACTTAGAGGATTAAGTATACGAGAAAGTGGAGAAAAAAGATTATTTTCATACGAAGATACACTAACACCTGTTATAGGTTATATTTCTAAATTTGAAACCAAAAGTGGTACAACAAAAGTAAAAGGAATTAAAGGTTTAGAGAAAAGTTATAATAAAGTACTTAATCAATCAAAAGATGGAATACTTAAAGGTAATAGAGATGTACTTTCATATATTTCATTTGATAAAGATTCATTAATAAGAAAAAGAATTGATGGTGCAACTTTAAAATTAAATATACCATTGAAACTTCAAAAAAATAATGAACTAACACTTGATTTATATAAAGAAAAACTAGGAGCTGATGAAATAATAGTATCTGTATTAGATAATAAGACTGGTAATATACTAACATTAGCAAGTTCAAATAGATTTAATCCAGAAAAAATCAGACAAAAAGATATCCCATCATTAAATGTAAATGCAATCGAATACCAATTTGAACCAGGTTCAGTTATAAAACCTCTTTCAATTTCTCTTGTATTAGATAAAAATAGAATCAAAGAAAACGAACTATTTTTTGCATATAATACAAAAGGAAAAGCAAATAAAAAAGGTAAGTTCCCAAAAGGTCGATATAAATTAGGAAGATTTACAATTAGAGATGACCATCAATTTAAAAAACATTATCTAACATTAAAAGATATTGTAATTTATTCGTCAAATATTGGTACCTTAACAATAGCACAAAGATTATCAGGTCCAGAATTTTATGAAGGATATAAAAGGTTTGGACTTGCAAGAAAAACTGGAATAGATTTACCTTATGAAAGAAAAGGACTAATACATAGTTTAAAACAATATTCAGCAGGAGATCGTGATGGTGAAGATAATGTATTTAAAGCTACAGACTCATACGGTCAAGGCATAACAACAACATTTATGCAGTTAATGAAAGCTTATACAGTATTTAACAATGATGGATATATGAGAACACCTCGAATAGTTTCATATTTGTATCATGATGATAATAAATATAAAGCTTATGATAATGAACCAGAAAAAGTAATTTCAAAAGAAACTGCTTTAAAAATGAAAGAATTACTAGTTCAGACAGTTAATGAAGGTACAGGAAAAGCTGCAAAAATGGATGGTTTAGAAATTGGTGGGAAAACAGGAACAGCACAAATTGCAAGAAAAGGTAGATATCTTAGAAAATATATTTCATCATTTTTTGGTTTTGTTAATGATGGAAAAAATTCTTATACAATAGGAGTAACAGTTATGAATCCTATCTCAAGAGGAAAATATTGGTATTATTATTATGCTTCATGGTCTGCTGTTCCAGTATTTAAAGAAATCACAAAAAATCTAATCAAATTAAACTATCTAACACCTAAAAACGATATAATTCCAGAAAATAAATAAAAGGTACAAAATGTTCGGAAAAGAATTAAAAAAATATAATTATACTACAGAAGAATTAGCAAAATTCCAATATGCAAAATTTACAACAGATAAAGGAATAATTTTAATTAAATTATTCAATAAAGAAACACCAAATACAGTTGCAAACTTTGCAACATTAGCAAATGATGGTTTTTACAATGGCCTTAATTTTCATAGAGTAATCCCTGGATTTATGGCTCAAGGTGGATGTCCTGATGGAACAGGTATGGGTGGTCCAGATTGGGCAATTGAATGTGAAGTAGATAAAGATAAACAAGTACATAAAAAAGGTAGCTTAGCAATGGCTCATGCAGGTCCTAATACAGGTGGAAGCCAATTCTTTATATGTTTTGTTCCTTGTCCTCATTTAGATAGACATCATACAGTATTTGGAGAAATCCAAGCAGATGATAGTGATAGTTTTGCAGTACTAGATCAAATAGAACAAAAAGACAAAATTATATCAATTGAAATATTAGAATCAATCTAATAAATAGAAATAAAAAAGAAGGTTAATCGAAAGATTGACCTTTTTTTATGCAAAAAACGCGCGCAAAAAAAAAGCTTAGCTTAAAACACTAAAAAAGTGTAAAAAGCTAAGCTAATTTGAAATAAAAATACTCAAGAGCTGGCAGTGACCTACGTTTCCGACAAGGGGACCCTGCAGTATTATCAGCGATGAAGAGCTTGAC